>NZ_JAGMUE010000023.1:0-44458 GCF_019049165.1 Streptomyces sp. AC627_RSS907 | reverse complement strand
GCGCGGGGGCGGGCGCCGGACCGGGTGCCTCGGTTTCGGGTCCGGGGCGGGGCGCGGGTCCGGGTTCGGGTTTGCGTGCGGGTTCGGGTTCGGGTTTGCGTGCGGGTTCGGGTTCGGGGCATCCCTGGCTGCGGACCTGCCAGTCCCTCGTACGGACGCTGGCGTCCACGCGGCCCGTCCGGGGTACGGCCACCGCGGGCGCGACCGGTCCGACGCGGCTGCGGGTGGAGGTCGACGGGGTGACCCTGGTGGACCTGGACCAGCCGGTCGAGGCCGTGTCGGTGACACCGGGCGTCGGCGGGGTGGCCGGGGTGGAGGTGCGGCCGGTGTCGGTGGGCGCGGAGGCGTCGCCGCTGACGGCGACCGGGCGGACGGTGACCGTGTCGGGGGCGCACTTCCGGTACCGGGCCGACGCGGTGGTGTCGGGGCCGGTGGGGACACGGACGTGGGTGGTACTGGAGGGGGCCTGGGGGCTGACACTGCCGATGGGCTGACGCCGCCCAGGGGGCGACGGCGGGCACCTCATGGGGCGCCTGCGCCGACGGGGTGACGACGAGCGCCCGTGGGATACGCCGGTCAAGGACGACGGCGGCCGTCAGCCCCTGCCGAAGGTCTGCTCCCGGTGGAGTCGCCAGCGCTCCATCATGGCCGCGATCTCGCCGTCGACGAACTCGAAGAAGGCGAGCGTCTCGGCCATGCGCCGGCCCGCCGGGGTCTCGGCGCCCAGGCTCCTGACGCCCTCGCCGAGCGCCGCCTCCCATCGCTTGAGAATGGTCTCGCGGCTGGTCAGCGCCTCGTACCACTGGTCGCTGTGCACCCGGTAGCGCTCTCGTCGCGAGCCCGGTTCACGCTCCCGCGAGACCATGTGCTGCTGCGCGAGGTAGCGCACGGCGCCGGAGACGGCGGCGGGGCTGACCTTGAGCTGTGTGCCGAGTTCGGCCGAGGTCAGCGAACCCGAGTCGGAGGCCAGCAGCGCGGCGAAGACCCGGGCCGGCATCCGCTGCATGCCGGCCTCGACGAGCTGCGCGGCAAAGCCCTCGACGAACTTCGAGACCGCCTCGGGGTCACGCCCCGGACCGGTCGCTTCGGCTGGTTCCGTCATGGTCCGATCATCTCTCACCACCCTGACAGTTTCTTAACTTCACAAATTTCTGAAAGAAGCGTACTTTCCAAACCATGACGAAGGCAATCAGCGTCTCGGGACTCCACAAGTCGTTCGGCCGGACGCACGCCCTGGACGGGCTGGACCTCGCGGTCGAGACCGGCGAGGTCCACGGCTTCCTGGGCCCCAACGGCGCCGGCAAGTCCACCACCATCCGCGTCCTGCTCGGCCTGCTGCGCGCCGATTCGGGCGCCGCCCAGGTACTCGGCCGGGACCCGTGGACGGACGCCGTGGAGGCACACCGCCGCATCGCGTACGTCCCCGGTGACGTCACCCTGTGGCGCAACCTCTCCGGCGGCGAGGTCATCGACCTCTACGGCCGTCTGCGCGGCGGGCTGGACAAGACGCGCCGGGCCGAGCTGATCGAGCGGTTCGAACTCGACCCGACCAAGAAGGGCCGCACCTACTCCAAGGGCAACCGGCAGAAGGTCGCCCTCGTCGCCGCGTTCGCCTCCGACGTCGACCTGCTGATCCTCGACGAGCCCACCTCCGGACTGGACCCGCTGATGGAGGAGGTCTTCCAGCGGTGCGTGGCCGAGGAGCGCGGGCGCGGGCGGACGATCCTGCTCTCCTCCCACATCCTCAGCGAGGTCGAGGAGCTGTGCGACCGGGTCAGCATCATCCGCAGGGGACAGACCGTCGAGAGCGGCTCGCTCGCCGACCTGCGCCATCTGACGCGGACCAGCGTGACCGCCGAACTCGCCGGCGTCCCGGGCCGGCTCGCCGACCTGCCGGGCGTGCACGACCTCGACGTCCAGGGCCGCCGGGTCCGGCTCCAGGTCGACACCGACAAGCTGGACGCCGTACTCCGGTCCCTGAACGAGTCGGGCGTGCGGTCGCTGACGTCGACACCGCCGACACTGGAGGAACTGTTCCTGCGGCACTACCAGAACGACGCCGTCGAGGAGGTGGCGGCGCGATGACCGCCACCGCCGCCACCACGGCCTTCGCGGTACGGTCCGGGGGCTCGCGCCACCTGGCCGGCACCGGCACGCTGCTGCGCTTCGCGCTCCGCCGCGACCGGGTGATGATCCCGGTCTGGGTCGGGGTGAACGCGCTCATGGTGCTGTCCATGCCGAACACCCTCAAGGGCGTGTACGGCACCGCCGCCGAACGCGCCGACCTCGTGCGGCAGATGGAGACCAACCCGTCGCTGCGGGCGATGGTCGGCCCCGTCTTCGACGACTCCCTCGGCGCGCTCACCGCCTGGCGCGTCGGTGTGTACGCCGCCGCGCTCGCCGCCGTCATGAGCCTGCTGATCGTCGTACGCCACACCCGGGACGAGGAGGAGAGCGGCCGGCAGGAACTGGTCGCCTCCGGGATGGTCGGCCGCCGGGCCCCGCTGACGGCGGCCCTGCTCACCGCGGCGGTCGCGAACGGCGTCCTGGCGCTGCTGGTCGTCGCCGGACTGGCCGGGCAGGGGACGGCCGGCGCGCTGGCCCTCGGGCTCGGGATCGCGGGCGTCGGCATGCTCTTCGCCACGACGGCGGCGATCGGCGCCCAGCTGACCGAGAGCGCGCGGCCGGCCCGGGGGCTGGCAGCGGCCGTCCTGGGCGGGGCCTTCGTGCTGCGCGCGGCGGGCGACTCGGCGAGCGCCGACGGTTCGTCGGTGCTGACGTGGCTGTCGCCGCTGGGGTGGCTGGAGCACGTGCGTGCCTTCGCGGCCGAGCGGTGGTGGGTGCTGCTGCTGATCGCCGGCGCGGCGGCGGTGCAGGGGGCGGTGGCCTACGCGCTCGCCGGGCGCCGGGACCTCGGCATGGGCTTCCTGCCGACCCGGCCGGGACCGGCCTCCGGCCGCCTGGGCACGGCCGGTGCGCTGGCCTGGCGGCTGCAGCGGGGCGGCGTGCTCGGCTGGAGCGTCGGCTTCCTCCTCGCCGGGCTCGTCTACGGCGGGATGACCGAGGGCGCGGCCGATCTGGTCGGGGACAACGAGCAGGCCCGCGCGATCATCGAGCGGATGGGCGCTCAGGCCGGGCTGACCGACGCGTTCGTGTCGGCGATGGTCGGGACACTCGGGCTGGTCGCCGCGCTGTACGTGGTCGCGTCGGTGCTGCGGCTGAACGGCGAGGAGACGTCCGGGCGGGCGGAACCGGTGCTCGCCGGGGCGGTGGGGCGGCTGCGGTGGGCCGCCGGGCACCTGGTGATCGCCTTCGGTGGCGCGGTGCTCATCATGCTGCTCGCCGGCGTCGGTTTCGCCGTCGGGTACGGCCGGGACGCCGGGGCGATCCTGGGCGCGTGCCTGGTGCAGGTGCCGGCGGTGTGGGTGATCGGCGGGGCGGCGGTGCTGCTGCACGGGCTGCTGCCGCGGGGTGCGGTGGCCGCGTGGGGAGTGGCGGGGGCGGTGCTGTTGCTCGGCTGGGTCGGACCGGCGCTGGACGTGCCGGAGGGGGTGCTGGACGTGTCACCGTTCGGGCATCTGCCGAAGCTGCCGGGCGGGGCGATGAGCTGGACGCCGGTGCTGGTGCTCACGCTGATCGCGGCGGTGCTGGTGGCGGTCGGACTGGCCGGGCTGCGGCGACGGGACATGACGACGTGACCGGGGCTCAGAGTTCCACGGGCAGGTCCTTCAGCCCCCTCATCACGAAGTTCGGCCTGCGTTCCGGTTCGGTCGCCAGGCGCAGCGTCGGAGCCCGCTCCAGCAGGGACGTCATGGACGCCGCCAGTTCGATGCGGGCCAGCGGAGCGCCGATGCAGTAGTGGATGCCGGCGCTGAAGGAGATGTGGGGGTTGTCGCGGCGGGTGAGGTCGAGGCGGTCCGGGTCGGTGAAGACGGCCGGGTCGTGGTTGGCGGAGCCGAACAGCATCGCGATCTCCGCGCCGCGCGGGATCGTCGTCCCGCCGATCTCGATCTCGTCCAGCACCCAGCGTTCGAAGAGCTGGAGCGGGGTGTCGTAGCGCATCAGCTCCTCCACGGCCCAGGGGACCAGCGAGTGGTCCGCGCGCAGGGCCGCCAGCTGGGCCGGGTCGCGGAACAGAGCCAGCCAGCCGTTGGCCGTCGCGTTCACCGTGGCCTCGTGACCGGCGTTCAGGAGCAGGACGCAGGTCGAGATCATCTCCTGCTCGGTGAGCCGGTCGTCGTCCTCGTCATGGGCGGCGATCAGCCCCGAGACCAGGTCGTCGCCGGGCTCCTCACGGCGGGCCGCGATCAGTGCGCGCAGGTAGTCGGAGAAGTCGAGGGACGCGCGGACCGCCTTCGCCGCCGTCTCCTCGGACGGGTTCAGCTCGTACATCCCGCAGATGTCCGCCGACCAGGGGCGGAGCGGGGCGCGGTCGGACTCCGGGATGCCCAGCATCTCGGCGATCACGGCGACCGGGAGCGGTTCGGCCACGTCCCGCAGCAGGTCACCGCCGCCCGCCGCCACCAGCCGGGACACCAGGTCGTCCGCGAGGGCGCGCACATACGGCTTCAGCCGCTCCACCGTGCGCGGGGTGAACGCCTTGGACACCAGGCGCCGGATACGGGTGTGGTCCGGCGGCTCCAGGTCGAGCATGCCGTGGTCGTTGAGCGTGTGGAAGGGTTCGTGCTCCGGCGGGGGCGGGGTGCGGCCGAAGTCCTCGTGCGTGAAACGGTGCTGGTAGGTCCGGCCCAGGCGGCGGTCGCGCAACAGCGCCGACACGTCCGCGTGATGCGGGACCAGCCACTGGTCGCTGGGCTCGTAGTAGATCACCCGGCCCCGGGCGCGCAGCTCGGCGAAGGCGGGATACGGGTCGGCGACGAACGCCGGGTCCCACGGGTCGAACGCGAGGTCGGAGTCAGCCGTCATGGACGGACCATAGGACGCCGACCGGGCCGGTGCCCATAGTCCCGGTCCGCGCGCGGGCCGGGCCGGCCGGACCCGCACACCCTGCGGGCCGCATCCCGTTCACCCGGCCCCTCGCCGACCGGCTCACCGCCGGCGCACCGGCCGGACGACCCCGCGCCGCATACGGCGGCACGGTGGCCGGCGACGACGGCCGTCCGGGCCGGCAGGCCGGTCAGCCCGGTGTGACCAGCCGCGCCTCGTAGGCGAAGACCGCGGCCTGCGTGCGGTCCCTGAGGCCCAGCTTCACCAGAATCCGGCTGACGTGTGTCTTGATCGTCGACTCGGCGACCACCAGGCGCCCGGCGATCTCCACGTTCGACAGGCCCTGCGCGATCAGCACCAGCACCTCCGTCTCCCGTTCGGTCAGGTCGCCGTACGCCGCATGGGCCGAGGACATCGGGCGCGGGCCGTCGGACAGCTTGGAGAACTCGGTGATCAGGCGCTTGGTGACCGAGGGGGCGAGGAGGGCTTCCCCGGCGGCCACCACCCGCACGCCGTCGGCGAGCTGGCGGGCCGAGGCGTCCTTGAGGAGGAAGCCGGAGGCGCCCGCGCGCAGCGCCTGGTACACGTACTCGTCGAGGTCGAAGGTGGTGAGGACGAGGACCTTCGCCGCACCGTCGGCGGCGACGATCTCCCTGGTCGCCTCGATGCCGTTCAGCTCCGGCATGCGGATGTCCATCAGGACGACGTCCGGGGTGAGTTCGCGGACCTTCGCCACGGCCTCCCGGCCGTTGACCGCCTCGCCGACGACCTCGATGTCCGGCATCGCGTTGAGCAGCACCGAGAAGCCCTCACGGACCATCATCTGGTCGTCGGCGATCAGTACGCGGACGGTGTGGCCGGTCATGCTTCACCTTCGCCGGGTGCGGCCGTGACCGGAAGGAACACCGCCACCTCGTAGCCACCGTCTTCGGTGGGGCCGGCCGTCATCTCGCCGTTCAGCATCGACACGCGCTCGCGCATGCCCGTGATGCCGTGTCCGGCGCCGGGTGAGGGCTTGACCAGGGAGGGCTCGGGCATCGGGCCGTTGACGATCCTGAGGCCCAGTCCGCCCAGGACGTAGGAGACCTCGACGCGGGCGGTCGCGCCGGGCGCGTGCCGCAGCGAGTTGCTCAGCGCCTCCTGCACGATCCGGTACGCCGACAGCTCCACGCCGGGCGGCAACTCACGCACCGCACCGGTCACGACCTTCTCCGCGCTCAGGCCCGCGTCGCGCACGTTGGCGAGCAACGCGTCCAGGTCGGCGAGCGTGGGCTGCGGGGCGTCCGGGGCCTCGTAGTCCTCGGCGCGGACGACACCGAGGACGCGGCGCAGCTCGGTGAGGGCGGCCACCGCGTTCTCCCGGATGGTGGCGAAGGCGCGCTCCAGCTCCTCCGGCGGGTTCTCCACCCGGTAGGGCGCGGCCTCCGCCTGGATGGCGACCACCGACATGTGGTGGGCGACCACGTCGTGCAGCTCACGCGCGATGGTGGTGCGCTCCTCCAGCAGGGTGCGCCGGGACCGCTCGTGCGCGGTGACCGTCTCCTGGGCGGTGACCTGCCGCCGGGCGTCGCGCCGGATGTGCCAGACGGAGACCACGAGCAGGGCAAAGGCGGTGAAGACCAGCAGCGGGGCGGAGTTGGTGTTGTACCGTCCGCTGCCGAACAGCGTCTCCGTGACAAAGCCGTAGACCGCGGTCAGGGCCCACATCCACGCGGCCGTACGGGGCCGGGTGCGTATCGCCACGATCACCAGGACCGATACATGACACAGGAACGCGCCGGGCCCCCATGGCCAGTCGCCCCAGCTGCCGCCCATCACCGCGACCACCGGGGTGGCCGCCATCGACAGCCAGAACGCGCCGACCGGCCGGACCAGCGTGGCCAGCACCGGAACGGCGTACAGCACCCCGGTCAGCAGGGCCAGCGGACCGTCGGAGGAACCGCTGGCCGTCGACCCGGCGTAGAAGCACAGCAGTGCGACGGCGGCCACCACCGCGAGCGGGAACCGGTACGCGTACGACCGCATCCGGCCGGGAAGGCGGCGGGCCAGAGGGCCGTCCGTGGCCATCCGGGGCATCGGACGGTAGGCGAAGGCGTCGTGGAACAGGTCCTCGCGCAGTCCGCTCAGCGCGTCCATGGCCAGCCGGTACTCGGGGCTGCGGGGCCCGCCTCCGTCTCCGTCTCCGGGGGGCACGGTCCTCGTCTGGGTCGTCTCGGTCACGTTGGCAACGGTAGGCGCAGCCGGGGTACACCGTCGTCACCACTGAGAGGGGTCCCTGGGTATCCGTCTCAAGTACTACGGTCGGTCCCGGCCCCCGGTCAGTGTCCGGAGGGCCGCACCAGTCCCGACTCGTACGCGAACACCGCCGCCTGCGTGCGGTCTCTCAGGCCCAGCTTCACCAGGATGCGGCCCACATGGGTCTTCACCGTCTGCTCGGCGACCACCAGGTGCTGGGCGATCTCCGCGTTCGACAGGCCCCGCGCGATCAGGGCGAGCACCTCGGTCTCCCGCTCGGTCAGGTCGCCGACGCGGGCCTTCAGCGGGGCGCGGGGCCGGTCGTCCAGCCGGGAGAACTCGGCGATCAGCCGCCGGGTGATGCCCGGTGCGAGCAGCGCGTCCCCCGCCGCCACCACCCGGACCGCCTCGGCGAGCTGGTCGGCGGACGCGTCCTTCAGCAGGAACCCGGACGCGCCGGCCCGCAGCGCCTCGTACACGTACTCGTCGAGGTCGAAGGTGGTCAGCACCAGCACTTTGATCTCCGGGGTCGTCCCGGTGATGCGGCGCGTGGCCTCGATCCCGCCCAGCTCGGGCATGCGGATGTCCATCAGGACGACGTCCGGCGCCAGCTCGGCGACCTTGGCCACGGCGTCCAGGCCGTCCACCGCCTGTCCGATCACCTCGATGTCGGGCTGGGTGTTGAGGAGCACGGTGAAACCCTGCCGGACCATCTGCTGGTCGTCGGCGATCAGTACGCGGATGGTGCCGCTCGTCATGGGGTGTCGTCCTCGGTGGAGTGGTGGGTGGGCCAACCGTCGTCGGTGGGGTCGGTGGGGTCGGCGTCGGACGGCAGGAACGCGGCCACCTGGTAGCCGCCGTCCGGCAGTGACTGCGCGGTGAGACTGCCGTCGAGCATCGCCACCCGCTCCCGCATGCCGAGCAGCCCGTGTCCCGCCCCCTGCGACGGCGACGGGGTCCGCGTCGGGCGGGTGTTGGTGACTTCCACGCGCAGCCCGATCGGAAGATGCGTGAGGTGGACGCGGGCGGTCGCGCCGGGTGCGTGCCGCAGGACGTTGCTGAGCGCCTCCTGCACGATCCTGTACGCCGACAGCTCCACCCCGGGCGGCAGGGGTCTGCGTGTCCCGCTGGTCCCGGTGGTGACGGTCAGCCCGGCGGCCCGGGTGTTCTCCACCAGCGCGTCGAGCCGGTCGAGCGTGGGCTGCGGTGCGTGCGGAGCGGTTCCCGTGGTGTCGGTGGCAGCGGACGGCTCCGACACGTCGGGGTGCTCCGAACGCAGCACGCCGAGCACCCGGCGCAGCTCGGTGAGTGCCTCCAGCGCGTTCTGCCGGATGCCCGCGAGGTTCTCCTTCAGCTCGTCCGGCGGGTTCTCGACGAGGTGGGGGGCGACCTGGGCCTGGATGGAGATCACCGACATGTGGTGGGCGACCACGTCGTGCAGCTCGCGCGCGATGCGGCTGCGCTCCTCCAGCAGGGTGCGCCGGGCCCTCTCCTCGGCGGTGAGCGAGGTCTGCTGCACGAGTTCCGCGCGAGCCTCCCGGCGTCCGCGCAGGGCGGCGCCCAGGACCACGACGACGGCGAAGAGGATGGTGGCCAGCTGGCCGGTCGGCTGGTAGTCCACCGCGCCCACGAGGCCCTGTATGACGTAGGTGCTGAGGGCGGTCAGGGCCAGCGCCTCCACGGTCACCCGGGTGCGGACCCGCAGGGCGAGCAGCAGCAGGACGAACAGGTGCGCGATGATCCCGGCGGCCGTCCAGGGCCAGGTGAACCTGTAGTCGTCCACGGTCATCTCGGCCTTCAGGGCGAAGGCACCCACCAGCATGGCCGCCATCGACATCCACCACGCCGCGACCGGCCGCCACAGCGCGAAGACCATCGCGCCGGCCTGGGTGGAGGCGATCAGGAAGGCGAATCCGGGGTCGATGCCGCCGTTGTCGTTGAGTTGGGCGGCGTCACCGAGCAGTACGCCCAGGGCGGCCAGCCAGACGATCCCGTGGGGCAACCAGCGCAGCCACACCGACGGTGGCAGCGGGTCCGCCCGCCAGGTCCACAGGTCGTCGTGCAGCACCCGCAGCACGCGCTCGACCCGGCCCGCGGCCCCCGGCCGGCTCCCCCTTGACATCACGCGCTCCACCCTAGACATGACGGCGCCCCGCCGTCGTCGCAGGGAGCTCCGCCGCACGCTCCGTCGGACGCGCCGCCGCGCGCTCCGTCGGGCGGTGGATCGGGCGATGGACCGGGTGATGCGTCCGGACGACGCGGGAGCGGCGTCGGCCGCCGCCACCGTGCTCGTGGGAGCGAAAGGCGGCCCAGCAGCCGGTCAGGACCAGCGCGAACACCGGGAGCCAGAGGAGCCGGGCCGCGACCCAGTCCAGGCCGTCCGGGAGCGTGTGCAGGCCGGGCAGGCGACCCGCCAGGAGGCCGGTGGCCGTGGTCGCCATCAGGGCCGTCTGGTGCCACAGGAAGATCGTCATCGCGGAGAGGTTGACCACCGCGACCGCCGCCCAGGCCACGGGTCGCCGCATCGTGCGGCGCAGCCGCTCACGCAGCAGCAGGGCGAGGCCGCACTGGGCCAGACCGAAGGTGACGGCGGCCAGCGTCGGCGGGTTGAGGTTGGAGACCGCGGCGCCCGGGACGCCGACCATGGACGCCGGGTAGCCGGCCCAGGCGACGAGCGCCGCGGTCGCCGTCGTACCGCCGGCGAGCAGGACCCAGCCGGCGCGGCGGCGGTCCAGCTCGCCGCGGGTCCAGGCCGCGCCGAGGGTGTAGGGGACCAGCCAGCCGGCGGCGAGGTTGATCCAGCCGAGCCAGGACGGGGCGTCGAAGCCGAAGCGCAGCAGGTCGACGTGGAGGACGACGACCAGCGGCCACAACGGGTGCAGCCGGGTCAGCAGCGGCGTCATCGCGGTCAGCGCGGCGAAGACCAGGAGGAACCACAACGGGGACAGGGCCAGCTTCACCAGCGTGTGGACCGTCACGAACTCCGCGCCCGTCAGCAGCAGCAGTGCCGCCGTCACCGTCCACAGGGTGAGGACGGCCGCGACCGGGCGGAACAGCCGGGACAGCCGGGCGGAGAGCCAGCGGCCGTAGGACGTGCCGCGGGCACGGGCCGACGCGTGACCCCTGGTGGCGACATGGCCGCCCACCAGGAAGAACACGGCGAGGGTCTGGAAGGCCCAGGAGACCGGGGCCAGCCAGGGCATGTCCTGCAAGGGGCTCGCCGCGTGCAGGCCGTTGCCGTCGGCGACCAGGGCCGTCACCAGCCAGTGGCCGAGGACCACGCCGAGAATGGCGAAGGCGCGCAGGGCGTCGACGGCCCGGTCCCGCTCCCGGGGAGTGGCGTCGTCGATCCGGCCGGCGGTGCGGCGCAGGGTGTGCAGAAGGCCGCGCGGCGGGCCCGGTCGGAGCCTTCGCGTCCGTCGCGTTCCTCGCGAGCCAGTCGTCTCCCTGGCCTCCCTGGCCTCCCTCACCTCCCGGGCCTCCCTGGCCTCCCTGGCCTCCCTGGCCTCCCGGGCCTTCCGCCACGCTCGTGCCGAGTCACTCATGGGTCACCTCCGTGGTCTCGCCCAGGGCGATCCGGGCCAGGTTCCTCAGGGAGCGGGAACCGGTGTCGAAGTAGTCGCTGTGGCCGCCGTCGCCCGCGTCGAAGACCCGGGCGCCGAAGTCCGCGGAGACCGGGTCGGTCCCGAAGCCGACGGTGGTGCCGAAGAGGTCGGCGCTGACGTGCGGCACGTGCTCCACCCAGTCGTCGGTCCCCCGCGCCGCCCAGATCCGGGCGCCGGTGTGCAGGCCGGCGACGGTGTCGGCACCCGTGCCGGGGCTGCCGACCAGAGCGATGTCGGTGACGTCCAGGCCCTCGGCGGCGCGGGCGCAGACGACCGAGCCGTAGGAGTGGCAGACGAGGGCGAGACGGGTGCCGGGGCCGGTGATCCGGCGCAGGTCGTCGACCAGGGCACGCAGCTTCGGAGCGGCCCGGTCGGCGCGGTCGGTCGTGGTGACCGTGGTGCTGATGGTGCCCGGCGTCTCGTAGCCCAGCCAGGCCACGACCGCGGTGCGCGTCCCGTCGGGCGCCTCCGTCACGAGCTGCCGGTGCAGGGCGAGGGCGGCGGCCCTGAACCGGCCGTACGTGTCGAGGCCGGTGTCGGAGCCCGGGACCAGGACGGCGACGCGGTCGGCGTGCGCCAGGTCACCGAGCACCTCGGTGACCAGTCCGGCGCCCCGGCCGTCGAAGGCGAGGAGGCGACGGGACGGGTCGGCCATCGAACGGTCCACCGCCGCGCGCTGACGGTCGCCGTGGTCGGCGGCCATCCGGGAGGCGTCGGCGGCGTTGGCCCGGTTGGCGGCGTACGTCTCGTCCAGCGTCCCCGCCGTCGGGGCCGCGAGCACGGCGGGTGCCGGGGCGGGAATCCGGGGGTGCGCGGCGGCCGAGAGGGGCACCACCACGGCACCGACGATGAGGGCGGCGCAACCGGCGCGGCACCATCTGCCCACACGCCGCCGCCAACGTACCGCCGCACCGGGCCGCATGGCCCCTCCCCTCCAGCTCGCCCGCCCATCGGGCTCGTCTGCAAGGGAAGTTATGAACCGGCCCGGGTAACTCGCGTCCCGCCAGGGGACTCACCTGCGGGGTAGCTCTCAAGTACTACGGGTACGACCCGGAAGCGCCTGGCGATGCCGACGGCAACGGCGACACCGGCCGCAACCCGGCAGACCCGGGGACAGACCCGGAAACAGGCCCGGAAGCAGACCCGGGAACAGGCCCAGAAGTACGCCCGGGAACAGGCATGGAGAGCAGGCGCCGAGGGGCAGGCCCGCAAGCAGGCCCGGAGCCCGCCCGCGGCCCGGCCGGCCCCCGCGTTCACCAGGCCAGCTGCGCGATCTCCTCCGCCACCACCGCGCACGCGTCCGCCGCCGGATCGATCAGCGGGAAGTGGCCGACGTCCTCCAGCAGCGTCACGCCCACCACCTCCCCGGCCTTCGCCGCCGCGTCGGCGTACGCCTCGGCGACCGCCTGCGGAACGTCCACGTCCGCGCGGCCCTGGACGAGGGTCGTCGCGATCCCGGTGGGCAGCAGCAGGGCCGGGTCCGCGTAAGGGCGGCGATCGGCGAACAGCTCGCGCCCGCCCAGCAGTTGACGCGTCGCGCCGCCGCACACGTCGAGCTTGTCGGCGACCTCGAAGGCGGCGATCGGCGCGAGGGCGACCACCCCGCGCAGGGGCGCCGGACGGTCCAGGCGCCAGGGCGCGTCGGCGGGCAGTACGTGCCGGGCGGCGGCCCACAGGGCGAGGTGACCGCCGGCGGAGTGGCCGGTGAGCACCACACGGCGCGCGTCGGCCTGCGGCAGGTGCCGCCGTACCAGCGCGGGCAGCGCGTCCAGCGCGGCGGCCACGTCGTCGAAGGTGTCGGGCCAGCGTCCCGCGACGGGCCCGCCCGCGCCCCCGTCCCCACGGACACCCTCCGCACCCGCGTCCTCGCTCCCCGCGCCCCCGTCCCCACCGGCACCCTCCGCACCCGCGTCCTCGCTCCCCGCGCCCCGCGCACCGCGCCGGTACTCCACGCTGGCCACGGCGAAGCCCCGGTGGGCCAGGAACCCGGCGAACGGGCTGACATGGCGCCGGTCGTACGGGGCCCGCCAGGAGCCTCCGTGCAGGAGCACCACGACGGGAGCGGCGCCGCCCGGACCCGCCGCTCCGCGCGGCGCGTAGAAGTCGATCACCTGGTCGGGGTGGTCGCCGTACACCGCCGTCCCGTCGGGGTCGACTGCCGGATGCGAGAAGACCGACTTCTCCTCCGCGGCGTTCCGCGCGGCAGCGGTGCCCGGCTCTGCGGCGGCGTCCGACATGCTCAACCTCTCAGCGACGAAACGGTGTTGGCGGACCGGGGGAAAGGAATCGGCCGTTGGCGGGACCGTATCAGGCCGGTGACGTGCGCCGACACGCGGATGTCACGCAGGGTGAGGGCAGCCGGGGCGCGGACCGGCGAGAGGAGGGCGGCCGGGAGCGCGGACCGGCGAGAGGAGGGCGGCCGGGAGCGCGGACCGGCGAGAGGAGGGCAGCCGGGGCGCGGACCGGCGAGAGGAGGGCGGCCGGGGTCGGTGACTCCGGCCCCACCGTGCGGGACGTACTCCGCGCCGCAGCGCAGGAAGAAGTCCGTCGGCGCCGGTGACCTGGCCCGCGCCGGAGCCCGCCACGGTCCCTCAGCCCCGCTCCCCCAGGGTCCGCGCCAGCACCCGCGCCGCCCGCTCCACGTCCGCGAAACCGACGTACAGCGGGGTGAAGCCGAAGCGCAGCACGTCCGGGGCGCGGAAGTCCCCGACCACCCCGCCTTCGATCAGCCTCTTCATGACGTCCCCGGCGCCATCGCAGCGCAGCGCGACCTGGCTGCCCCGCTCGGCGTGGGCGACCGGGGTCAGTGACTCCACCCTGCCGTGCGGGACGTACTCCCCGACGCAGCGCAGGAAGAAGTCCGTCAGCGCCAGGGACTTGGCCCGCACCGCCTCGACCGACACCCCGTCCCACACCTCCAGCGCCGCCTCCAGGGCGAGCATGGAGAGGATGTCCGGAGTGCCGACCCGGCCGCGCACCGCGCCGGGGGCCGGGGCGTACGCGGGCCGCATGCCGAACGGCTCGGCGTGCGAGTTCCAGCCCGGCAGCGGGGAGTCGAAGCGGTCCTGGAGGTCACGGCGCACGTACAGGTACGCGGGCGAACCCGGGCCGCCGTTGAGGTACTTGTAGGTGCAGCCGACCGCGAGGTCGACGCCGTGTTCGTCCAGCCCCACCGGCAGCGCGCCCGCGCTGTGGCACAGGTCCCAGACGACGTACGCCCCCGCCGCGTGCACCGCGGCCGTGAGCGCGGGCAGGTCGTGCAGCCGGCCCGTGCGGTAGTCGACGTGGTTGAGCAGCACGGCGGCGGTGCGGTCGCCCAGCGCCGACGGCACCTCGGCGGGGGTGACCGGGCGCAGGGAGCAGCCCGTCATCCGGGCCGCGGACTCGGCGATGTACCCGTCCGTGGGGAAGGTGGTGGCGTCGACGAGGACCTCGTGCCGCCCGGCACCTGCCATCCGGACCGCCGCGACGAGCGCCTTGAAGACGTTCACGCTCGTCGAGTCGCCCACGACGACCTGCCCGGCCGCCGCCCCCACCAGCGGGGCGATCCGGTCGCCGATCCGCTCGGGCGCGGTCCACCAGCCGCTCTCCTCCCAGGACCGGATGCGCAGCTCGCCCCACTGCCGGCGTACGACGTCCGCCACGCGCGCGGGGACACCGGCCGGGAGGGCGCCGAGCGAGTTGCCGTCCAGGTACGTCACGTCGTCGAGGAGGAACCGCTCGCGCACCGCGGCCAGCCCGTCGGCGGCGTCCAGGCTCTCCGCCTCGCTCATCAGCTCAGACATAGGACCGCGCCGTCCACAGCTCGGGGAACACGTTGCCGCGGGCCCGCTTCTCCAGCCACGCCACCCCGGCCGAGCCGCCCGTGCCGGTCTTGGCGCCCATCGCGCGGCGGGTGGCGACCAGGTGGTCGTTGCGCCAGCGCCACACCAGTTCCGCGACGTCGGTGAGCGCCTCGCCGAGGCGGACCAGCTCGCCGTTCTGGTCGCCGGCGTAGACGGCCGTCCAGGCGGCCTCCACCTCGGGCGCCGCCTCGTACTTCCGGGTGACGTCGCGCTGGAGCACGGTGGCCGGGATGTCGTACCCGCGCCGGGCGAGCAGCCGGACCACCTCGTCGTACAGGCTCGGCTCGTGCAGCGCCTTCTCCAGCTCGGCGTGGACACGCGGGGCGCCGCGGTGCGGGACGAGCATCGACGCGGACTTGTCGCCGAGCAGGAACTCCATCCGGCGGTACATCGCCGACTGGAATCCGGAACCCTCGCCGAGGGCGCTCCGGTAGGAGTTGAACTGGGCGGGGGTGAGTCCCGCGAGCGGCGTCCAGGAGGCGTTCAGCGCCTCCAGTTCCCGCACCGACCGCTTCAGCGCGTCGGTCGCCACCTGGACCCGGTCCTCGCGCAGGGCGCCGGCCGCGGTCTCCCACTCGTGGACGATGACGGTGAACCACAGCTCCATGACCTGGGTCGTGACCAGGAAGACCATCTCTCCGGGATCGTCGGAGAGGGTGTGCTGGAGATGGGTGAGCACGTCCGCCTTGACATAGTCCTCGTACGGCGTGCTGCCCTCGAAGTCGAGATTCGGGGCCTCGTGGGACATCGCTGTCTCCTGCTGTGCACTACGGGTAGCGGTCCGCCCTGCCGTTACCGGCACGGGGCCCCGGTCCCCGACGGCATCCTCCGCAATCCTCCCAGGAAACCGCAAGGCCCGCCTGCGCACGGCAGACGGGCCAGGACGTGCCGTCCCCGGTTCAGCCCAGCACCTCGGCGGCCGTCGGCGAGGAGTCCTTCAGGAACTGCGTGCAGCGCTCGTACTCCTCCTTCTCGCCGATCGCCTGGGCGGCGCGGGCGAGGGCGTGCAGGGCGCGCAGGAAGCCGCGGTTGGGCTCGTGTTCCCACGGCACCGGCCCGTGGCCCTTCCAGCCGCTCCGGCGCAGGGCGTCCAGGCCCCGGTGGTAGCCGGTACGGGCGTAGGCGTACGACTCCACGACGCCGCCCCGCTCGTACGCCTCGTCGGCCAGCCGGGCCCAGGCCAGCGAGGACGTCGGGTACTTCGCGGCGACGTCGGTGGGCGAGGTGCCGCCCGCCAGGAGCTCGCGCGGCCCGGGGTCGTCGGGGAGGTGGGTCGGGGGCGGTCCCCCGAGGAGGTTCTCGTTGATGGGCATGGGGACAAGTCTGCTCCATGCCGCCGGTCCACGTGCGCGGGCCCGGCACCGCAGGGAGATCCTGCCGGTGCCGGGCCCGTCGCGGGCGTGCCGGAGTGGCCGTTACTTGATCTTCTGGCCGGCCGAGCGCAGGTGGCCGCAGGCCTCGACGACGCGCGCGGCCATGCCGGCCTCGGCCAGCTTGCCCCAGGTGCGCGGGTCGTAGGTCTTCTTGTTGCCGACCTCGCCGTCGACCTTCAGGACGCCGTCGTAGTTGCGGAACATGTGGTCCACGACCGGACGGGTGAAGGCGTACTGGGTGTCCGTGTCGATGTTCATCTTGACCACGCCGTTCTCCAGCGCGGTCGCGATCTCCTGCTCGGTGGAGCCGGAGCCGCCGTGGAAGACGAAGTCGAACGGCTTGCTGCCGGCGGGCCGGCCGTACTTGGCGGCGATGCCCTCGTTCAGCTCCTTGAGCAGCTCGGGGCGGAGCACGACGTTGCCCGGCTTGTACACGCCGTGCACGTTTCCGAAGGACGCGGCGAGCAGGTAGCGGCCCTTCTCGCCCAGGCCCAGCGCCTCGACGGTGCGGACCGCGTCGTCGACCGTCGTGTACAGCGAGTCGTTGATCTCGTGGGAGACGCCGTCCTCCTCGCCGCCGGTCGGGGTGATCTCGACCTCAAGGATGATCTTGGCGGCGCGGGCGCGCTCCAGGAGCTCCTGGGCGATGGAGAGGTTGTCGGACAGCGTCTCCGCGGACCCGTCCCACATGTGGGACTGGAACAGCGGGTTGCGGCCGGCCCTGACGCGCTCCTCGGAGACCGCCAGCAGCGGACGGACGTACCCGTCGAGCTTGTCCTTCGGGCAGTGGTCCGTGTGCAGGGCGACGGTGACGTCGTACTTCTCGGCGACGATGTGCGCGAACTCGGCGAGGGCGACGGCGCCGGTCACCATGTCCTTGTTGTGCTGGCCGCCCAGGAACTCGGCGCCGCCGGTGGAGATCTGGACGATGCCGTCGCTCTCCGCCTCAGCGAAACCGCGCAGGGCCGCGTGCAGCGTCTGGGAGGAGGTCACGTTGATGGCCGGGTAGGCGAACTGTCCAGCCTTCGCCCGGTCCAGCATCTCGTTGTAGACCTCGGGAGTTGCGATGGGCATCTGTCCGCTCCTTGTATGTGCGGGTGGGCGTGGTACGTGCTTACGGCCCTGTCCTGGAACTGGGGGGCGACGTCATCGTCGGCCCCATCCTTCCAGACGGGACGGGATACTCCGAGTGGACCTCGGTCCGGTCCCGGCCGGACGTCAGTCCAGGCCCAGCTCGTCCTTGCCGTACGCGTACAGGTACGGAACCCCGGCGCCGTCCTGGATCTTCTCGGCGGCGCCCGTCGCCCGGTCGACGATGGTCGCGACGGCCACGACCTCGGCACCGGCCTCGCGCACGGCCTCGACGGCGGTGAGCGGGGAGCCACCGGTGGTGGAGGTGTCCTCGACGACCAGGACGCGGCGGCCCCTGATGTCCGGGCCCTCGACGCGGCGCTGCAGTCCGTGCGCCTTGGCCGCCTTGCGGACGACGAAGGCGTCCAGCTTCCGGCCCCGCGCGGCGGCGGCGTGCAGCATGGCGGCGGCGACCGGGTCGGCCCCCATGGTCAGCCCGCCCACCGCGTCGAACTCCAGGTCGGCGGTCAGGTCCAGCAGCACCTGCCCGACCAGCGGCGCGGCCTCGCCGTCCAGGGTGACGCGGCGCAGGTCGACGTAGTAGTCGGCCTCCAGCCCCGAGGAGAGGGTCACCTTGCCGTGCACCACGGCCTTGTCCTTGATCTGCTGCAGCAGCGCCGCACGAACGTCCGTCATGCCCACCAGCTTAGAGCCGGGTCCAGCTCCAGGTGGTGGTGGCCTCCAGCGGCTCCAGGGGCGTGACCAGGCGCGGGAGGGTGTTCAGGCCGTTGGGCGGGCCGGTCTGCGGCTCCACGCAGACGGCGGCCTCCTGCTCGTCGTAGACCACGGCCCACTGCTCCGGACTGGTCACCTTCAGCTCCAGCCGCCGCGGCCAGGTGAGGGTGACGTCGACGCCGTCCGGCATGCCGAAGCAGTCGTCCCAGGGGCCCGGCTTCGGGTCGACGCGGTTGCCGGTGGGCAGGTGGTCGTCGCCGCGCTCCTCCTGCCAGGCGGGGTCGAAGGAGATCGTCACGTCCGCGCCGCCCAGGGTCCGGTTGAACCAGGGGTGCCAGCCGATCTGCGCCGGGAAGGACGACTCGTACGTCTCCACGGACATCGTCAGCGTCAGCGTGTCCTCGGCGAGCGCGATCACCTGGGTGACGCGGCCGGAGTAGGGCCAGGGGTCGACGAGGTCGTAGGTGAGGACGGCCTCGTCGGCGGTGACGCGGGCGGTGTGCCAGGCGCCGTCGCGGGCGGTGCCGTGGATGGCGTGCGGCGGGGAGTTGAGCGGCATCTGATGGACGAGGGCGCCGTCCCGGAAGCGGCCCTCGCGGATCCGGCCGCACCAGGGGACCATCGGGAAGCAGCCGTAGCGCTCCCCCTGGCGGAGCAGTTCCGTGCCGCCGACGCGGAGCCCGCTGATCCGGCCGCCGTTGCCCGGCAGCACGGTCGCCTCCGCGTCACCCGCGGTCAGCGTGATGGGTTCGTTACTCACGCCATGACCCTACTGGGGCGATCAAGGGCGTCCCGTCCGACCGGCCGACGGCGGTTCAGCGGCGCCTGCGCAGGGCCCGGCCCACCACGATCGCCGACGCCACGGCCAGCGCGGCGGCCGGGGCCGCCCAGCGCAGGGGCGTGGCGGACCCGGCCGCCTGGGGCGCGGGGACGGGGGCGTACCGGCCGCGCGGCGGTGCGTGGTCCACCTCCTCGGCGCTGCGGCCGATCATCGTGCGGCGCGCGTGCGCGGCCTCGGCGGGGGGTTCGGGGGCGCCCGGCTCGTCCTCGGCGGCGGCGTCCGTGCTCTTGCCCTTGCCCCTGTCCTTGCCCTTGTCCTTGTCCGCGTCCATGTCCCGGTCCGCCGTCTCCATGTCCACGTCCATGTCCATGTCCGGGTCCGCGAGGGAGGACGGGGGGACCTCGGTGTCGAAGACGGAGGTGTGCCGCGGCTCCTCCTGTGCCTTGGGCTGCCCCTGCTCCTGCTCCTGCTGCGCCGCCGTACCCAGGTTCTCCGCGAAACGGGTCAGCAGCCGGGTCGCCGACGACATCACCGCGTCCGCCGGCAGTTCCGTGACCCTTCCGGCCGCCGTGGCCGTCCCGCCGATCGCGAGGGTGCAGCCGCCGTCGGCGTCCGCGACGCGGAGGGTGAGCGCGAGCGCGACCGTGCCGGTCCCGCGCGACTCGGCGGCCTCGCCCTCGACGGCGTACGTGCCGTCCTCCCGCGCGGACAGGCGCAGGGAGCCCCGGTAGGTGATGGAGTGGCTGCCGATACGCACCTTCAGCCGCCCCGCGACGGGCTCGGCGCCGGCGTCCTGCTGGAGACCCGGAACCGCCCGGGCGACCCGGACGGGGTCGGCCAGTACGTCCCTGAGCCGCTCGGCCGGAACCGGAACGAACACCTCATGCTCCATGTCTGGCCACCCTACCCAGCGGGCGCCCGGTACACCCCCCGCCGGCCCGAAGTCACCTGCACACCCTCGCCCCGCCCCGGCCCACCCGGCCCGCACGCGCACCCGCGGGGTTCAGTACCGCGGATGTGCCAGTGTCGACGGTGGCAGGTCCGGGATCCGGGTGCGGGACGCCGAGTGGGCGCTCCGTGTCAGGGACCGTGCCGTGAGGGTGTGCGGGCGGGGGGCCCTCGGGTCGAGGCGCAGGGTGGGGGACGTGCGCGCGGCCAGGAGGAAGCCCCAGTCGCGGGGGGCGTGCGGGGTGGCGGCCGTGCGGTCGGGGCCCGGCGCGAAGCCGGCGTTCCGGGCGCCGGCGCGGTAGGGGGTGGTCCGCAGACCCGCCGCGCGGAGCGTCGCGTCCACGGTCCAGAAGGCGCGGGGCCGTGCGGAGACCGGGCCCGCGTGGACGACCAGCCGCCCGTCGGGGGCGAGCACCCGCCGGAGCAGGCCGTAGAACTCCTGCGAGTACAGCTTCGTGCTGGCCGTGATGCCCGGGTCGGGCAGGTCCGAGATCACCACGTCGTACGTCGCGGTGGAGGCCGAGCGCAGTCGGCGGAAGGCGTCCGCCGTGGTGACGTGGAGGCGGGCGTCGCCGTAGGCGTGCTCGTTCAGCGCGGACAGGCCGGGGTCGTGCCGGGCCAGCCGGGCGAGCCCGGGGTCGATCTCGACGACGTCGACGCGCCGCACGTCCGGGTGGCGCAGCACCTCCCGCGCGGCGAGGCCGTCACCGCCGCCCAGGATCAGCACGCGCGCGTGCGGGCCGCTCATGGCGGGGTGCACCAGGGCCTCGTGGTAACGCCGCTCGTCGCTGTCGCGGACCCGGAGCCGGCCGTCCAGGAACAGGTCGAGGGGCCGGCCGTCGGTGTCGCCGGTGAGGACCACTTCCTGCACGTCGGTCTGGACGGCCACGCGGACGTCCTGGCCGTACACGGCGTGCCGGGCGGCGCGTTCGAAGTCGTCGGCGAGGACGGTCGCCGTGGTCAGGAGGACCAGCACCACGGCGTTGGCGGCGAGCAGCAGCCGGCGGGCCCGGCGCGTCAGGTCCCGCCGGAACAGCCCGAGGACCAGGGCGGCGCCGACGACCGCGTTGACGGTGCCGGTGAGCAGCGTGCCGGTCAGCTGGCCGAGGAAGGGCAGCAGGACGAACGGGAAAGCGAGGCCGCCGACGAGCGCGCCGACGTAGTCCGCGGCGAACAGGTCGGCGACGGCGCCGCCCGGGTCCTGGCGGCGGACGCGTTGGATCAGCTCCATCAGCAGCGGCACCTCGGCGCCGATCAGCACGCCGATGACGAGCGAGAAGACGACCAGGAGCACGCGCGGGCCGTCGGCCCACAGGCCGCCCCAGCCGCCGGTCCAGGCGAAGACGGCGTGCAGCACCATGGCGCTGGAGCCGCCGACGAGGGCGAGGACGGCCTCGACCGCGCCGAAGCCGGCCGCCGCCAGGCGGCGCAGCCGTTTGGCGGCGAGCGAGCCGAGGCCCATGGCGAAGACCATGACGGACAGGACGACGGACGCCTGGGTGACCGAGTCGCCGATCAGGTACGAGGCGAGTGCGACGAGTGCGAGTTCGTACACGAGCCCGCACGCCGCGCAGACGAACACGCCCGCCAGGACCAGGAACCGCCCGGTGGCCGGGCGGACGGGAAGCCACGCCGGCCCTCCGGGGCCGGTGGGGCCACCGGGACCGGTGGGGCCGCCGCCACCCCAGGACGACCTTGAGCCGGGCGGGGCGGGCGCGTGCGATTCGATCACGCAGTGACGTTACGTCACTCTCGCACTGCGCTTCGTCACCCACACGTGTGAAACTGACGTTCCATCGAGCGTCAGAGGTTTATCCCGTCACGCGGTGGCCCCGGATCCGTCGCTCGCCCGCCCGCTCACACCCCGGACGGACTGAGCCGCGCCGTCGGCACCCGGATGCCGACCCGGGTCCGGGTCGACACCAGCTGGCCGTCCTGGGGGTAGGCGTGCCAGGTACGCCAGTGCACCTGCCCGTCGTGCCGGTGGGCCAGCAGCGCCGTGAAGGCGTTGGGGCTGCCCGGGAAGACGCCGGCCAGGCCGTGCGGATGGTCGGCGACCAGGGCGAGCAGCTCCTGGGCGCGGCCGGCGAAGGAACCCGGCGTCAGCACCTCCACCCGGGCGGCGAACTCGTACTCCCAGTCACCCACGCGCTTGGCGACGCCCAGGGGAAGCGGGGTGCTGCTGCCGGGGATGCACGCCACCGTCTCCGAACAGCCACCCCCCTCTTCCTCGAGCAGGACTTGATGGGAGGCGCCGAGCAGCCTCAACTGCAGCTTCGCGCCCGACAGTTCGAGGTCGAGACTGGCGAGCGCCGGCAGCGGCTCGCGCCCCAGGGCCCAGGCGAGGTCTGCGGCGCGCGTGTCGGTGTAGGCGGTTTTCAGGGTCGTGAGCATGGATGGGCTCCGCAAGCACACAAGAAGAGGAAGGTGTGGGGCCTGCGCACCCCGGACACTGTCGGGGATGCGGCCCGGTCAGCCCAGTCGGACGGTCAGGAGGGGGGTCAACAGGTCGTCCCCGGAGCTGCGTTGGTGATGGAGAGGGAATCACGAACGGTGGCGCCGCCACAGCTTTTTTACCCAACTTCGTAACGTTTCCATCCCTCAGAGGGCTCCACAGCTCAACTGTTCAACCGGGGCGCACACCTTGCCCGCACGGCGCACGCCGGAGCACGGGAGCGCGGGAGCGCCCGCCGGGGTGTTTCCCGGCGGGCGCTCGGTGGGGTGCGGGGCCCGGCCCCAGGCGCCGGGCCCCGTGGCGGGGATGCGGTTCCCCCTGGCCGGAGCTCAGCTGCCCCGTGTCAGCTGCCTCCACCGCATCCGCCGCCCCCTCCCCCGCAGGACGACCCGCCTCCGCAGGACGAGCCGCCGCCGCAGGAGTGGCCCGAGTGGTGCCCGCCCGAGGACGACCCGCCGTCCCCGGCCCACCAGCTGTTGCCGCCGCTGTCACTGCCGCCCCCGCCCCCGCTGGACGACCACTCGCTCCGGCCGCCCCTCGCCCGGCCCAGGCGGGACGCGCTCCGGCGCGCCGCGACCGCCCCGGTCACCAGGGCCGCGAGCACGATCAGGATGCTGGCGATCACCATGGCGTCACCCTCCTTCCGTTCCGGGAACACGCCCGGAAGGTCCCCCGAAGCGCCCCCCGTTGGGTGCCTCGCACTGTGCGGAACTCCGCGTGAAGCTCTGTTCGGATCCGAGTGAAGCTCTGTTCGGAACCCCGCGGGGGGCTCCTGTTCGGAACCCCGCGTGAAGCTGTGTTCGGAGCTCGTTGCGTGAACGGGAGATGCCCCTCGCCGCCACGCCCCAAAGCAGAGTTGAGGAACTCCAGAGCTTCGGCGCAGGATGACCGCCATGACCCCCATGAGCTCCAGCGCCCGCCCCTTCCTGAACCGCCGGCTCGCCGAGTTCGGGACGACGATCTTCGCCGAGATGTCCGCCCTGGCCGTGCGGACCGGGGCGATCAACCTGGGCCAGGGCTTCCCGGACACCGACGGCCCCGAGGAGATCCGGGAGGCCGCCGTACGGGCGCTGCGCGACGGGCGCGGCAACCAGTACCCGCCGGGGCCCGGCGTCCCCGAGCTGCGCACCGCCGTCGCCGGCCACCAGCACCGCCGCTACGGCCTGGCCTACGACCCGGACACCGAGGTCCTGGTCACCGCCGGCGCCACGGAGGCCATCGCCGCCTCCCTGCTGGCCCTGCTGGAGCCCGGCGACGAGGTCGTCGCGCTGGAGCCCTACTACGACTCGTACGCGGCCTGCATCGCGATGGCGGGCGGCACGCGCGTGCCGGTGACGCTGCGCCCGCACACCACGGACGGGGACGCCGCCTTCCGCCTCGACCTCGACGAGCTGCGCGACGCGGTCACCGACCGCACCCGGCTGCTGCTGCTGAACACCCCGCACAACCCGACGGGCACGGTCCTGACCCGCGACGAACTGGCGGCGATCGCCGAGCTGGCCGTGGAACGGGACCTGCTGGTGGTGACGGACGAGGTCTACGAGCACCTGGTCTTCGACACGGCGGTCCACATCCCCCTGGCGAGCTTCCCGGGGATGCGCGAGCGCACGGTGACCATCGGCTCGGCCGGCAAGACCTATGCGTTCACGGGCTGGAAGGTCGGCTGGGTCACCGCCACGCCCGCGCTGGTCACGGCGGTCCGCTCGGCCAAGCAGTACCTGACGTACGTGGCCTCGGGCCCCTTCCAGTACGCCGTCGCCGAGGCCCTCGCACTGCCCGACTCGTACGTCGCCGCGTACCGCGAGGACATGCGGGCCAAGCGGGACCTGCTGGCGACGGGCCTGGAGGAGGCGGGCTTCGGCGTGTACCGCCCCGCCGGCACCTACTTCGTCACCACGGACATCCGCCCCCTCGGCGAGAGCGACGGCTTCGCCTTCTGCCGCACCCTGCCGGAACGCGCGGGCGTCGTCGCCGTCCCCAACGCCGTCTTCTACGACCACCGGGAGGCGGGCGCCCCCTTCGTCCGGTTCGCGTTCTGCAAACGGACGTCGGTGTTGGAGGAGGCGGTACGGCGGCTGAAGACACTGGCCGGCTGAGCCGCACCGACCGACCGCGCAGTGCGGGGCGGACTACTCGCCGTCCTCGTCCGTCGGCTTCTCCGACTCGTCGACCTCCTCTTCCAGGCCGAGCTGCTCCACGAGCCACCGGTCGAACTCGATGGCGGCCCGCACCCAGCTGACCGTCGAGGAGACGAAGTGCTCCAGGCTGACGCCCGTGCCGATCAGCATCTGCGCCTCGCCGATCAGGCGGACGGTGCCGTCGTCGTGGGTGTGGGAGTACACCTTGGGCCACAGGGTGCGCCGGTTCCAGTCGTCGATGGACTCCAGCAGCTGCGGCTTCTCGTCGATCTGGTGGGGACGGTCGTAGAACGTCCGCACCGAGAAGATCTGCTGTTCCCCCTCGCCGCGGAACATGAAGTACGTGCGGAACTGCTCCCACGGCGCCGCGAGGTCACCCTCGTCGTCGACGACGTACTTGAGCTCCATCTGCTCCAGGAGCTGCTTCACAAGATCCTGGTCCGGGACGACGGGGCCCGCCGGTCCTTGGGGCTGCGGCTCGGGCTGGCCCCCGAAGTTCGGAATCGAGGACGGGTCGATGCTCACCGTGAATTTCCCTTCGTACGGATCTGGTCATCCTCCCCCATGCGGGGAGGGGCGTGGCAAGCCCGCCGGGGGCCTGTCAGCCCTGGGCTGACATGATCCGGCCGGTCGGGTGGACGCCGGCGGGCGGGGGCGGGCCCTCGGCGGTCGTGCCCCCGGCGTCCACCACCCCGCCGTGGCCGCCGTGGACCGCGCGGCTCCCCCGCCGGGAGCCGCACGCCCGGACGGCCCGCCACCCCACAGGGGTGACGGGCCGCACGCACCGCGCCGGAGCCACGGCGTCCTGCCTCTCACCGGTTCCACGATCGGGGCCGCTCACCGGTTCCCCGGTCAGGGCCGCTCATCGGGCCCACGATCAGCGACCCCGGCCCCGGCGCCGGCCCCTCGCCGGCTCCACGATCAGCCGCCGCTCGCCGGTCCCACGATCAGCCGCCGCTCGCCGGTCCCACGATCAGGTCGTCCTCGAAGCGGTCCACGCGGACCGTGTCGCCGTCCTTGATCTCGCCGGAGAGGATCTCCCGGGCGAGCCGGTCGCCGATCGCGGTCTGCACCAGGCGGCGCAGCGGTCGGGCGCCGTAGGCCGGGTCCATGCCCTCGTCGGCCAGCCACGCCAGCGCGTCGTCGGTGACCTCCAGGGTGAGGCGTCGCTCGGCGAGCCGCCGGGCGAGCGCACCGATCTGGAGCCGCGCGATCCGGCTCAGCTCGTCCTTGCTCAGGGCCGAGAAGACGACGAGGTCGTCGAGGCGGTTGAGGAACTCCGGCTTGAAGGACGCCCGGACCACCTCCAGGACCCGCTCCTTCTTCTCGGCCTCCCCGATCGCCGGGTCGACCAGGTACTGGCTGCCCAGGTTGGAGGTGAGGACCAGGATCGTGTTGCGGAAGTCGACGGTCCGGCCCTGTCCGTCGGTGAGGCGTCCGTCGTCCAGCACCTGGAGGAGGATGTCGAAGACCTCGGGGTGCGCCTTCTCCACCTCGTCGAGCAGCACGACGGTGTACGGGCGCCGCCGCACGGCCTCCGTGAGCTGGCCGCCCTCCTCGTACCCGACGTACCCGGGCGGGGCGCCGACCAGGCGGGCGACGCTGTGCTTCTCGCTGTACTCCGACATGTCGATGCGGACCATGGCCCGCTCGTCGTCGAAGAGGAAGTCCGCGAGCGCCTTGGCCAGCTCGGTCTTGCCGACGCCGGTCGGGCCGAGGAAGAGGAACGACCCGGTCGGCCGGTCCGGATCGGAGATCCCGGCCCGCGAGCGCCGTACGGCGTCGGACACGGCCCGTACCGCCTCGGTCTGCCCGATGAGCCGCCTGCCGAGCTCGTCCTCCATGCGCAGCAGCTTCTGCGTCTCGCCCTCCAGCAGGCGCCCGGCGGGGATGCCGGTCCAGGAGGCGACGACGTCCGCGATGTCGTCGGCGCCGACCTCCTCCTTGACCATGGTGTCCTTGGCGCCGCCGGAGGCGGAGGACGCCAGCGCCTCCTCGGCCTCGGAGGCGGCCTCCAGGTCCCGTTCCAGGGCGGGGATCTCGCCGTAGAGGAGCTTGGAGGCGGTGTCGAAGTCACCGTCGCGCTGGGCGCGCTCGGCCTGCCCGCGCAGCTCGTCGAGCTTCTCCTTCAGCTCGCCGACCCGGTTCAGGGACTGCTTCTCCTTCTCCCAGCGGGCGGTGAGCCCGCGCAGCTCCTCCTCCTTGTCGGCGAGGTCGCGGCGCAGTCGCTCCAGGCGCTCCACGGAGGCCGCGTCGGTCTCCTTGCCGATCGCCAGCTCCTCCATCTTCAGCCGGTCGACGGCGCGCTGGAGCTCGTCGATCTCGACCGGGGACGAGTCGATCTCCATGCGCAGCCGGGAGGCGGCCTCGTCGACGAGGTCGATGGCCTTGTCGGGCAGGAAGCGGGAGGTGATGTACCGGTCGGAGAGGGTCGCGGCGGCCACCAGCGCGCTGTCCGCGATCTGCACCTTGTGGTGGGCCTCGTAGCGGCCCTTGAGCCCGCGCAGGATGGCGATGGAGTCCTCGACGGTCGGCTCGGCGACCAGCACCTGCTGGAAGCGCCGCTCCAGGGCGGGGTCCTTCTCGATCCGCTCGCGGTACTCGTCGAGGGTCGTGGCGCCCACCATGCGCAGCTCGCCGCGCGCGAGCATCGGCTTGAGCATGTTCCCCGCGTCCATGGCGGAGTCCCCGCCGGCACCGGCGCCGACGACGGTGTGCAGCTCGTCGATGAAGGTGATGATCTGCCCGTCGGAGTCCTTGATCTCCGCGAGGACGGTCTTCAGCCGCTCCTCGAACTCCCCGCGGTACTTGGCCCCGGCGACCATCGCGCCGAGGTCCAGCGCGACCAGCCGCTTGTTCTTGAGCGACTCGGGCACGTCCCCCTTGACGATCCGCTGGGCGAGCCCCTCGACGACGGCGGTCTTGCCGACGCCGGGCTCACCGATGAGGACGGGGTTGTTCTTCGTACGGCGGCTGAGCACCTGCACCACGCGCCGGATCTCCTGGTCCCGCCCGATGACGGGGTCGAGCTTCCCGTCCCGTGCGGCGGCGGTGAAGTCGGTGCCGAACTTCTCCAGCGCCTTGTACTGCCCCTCGGGGTCGGCGGTGGTCACGCGGCGCCCTCCCCTCGCCTTGCGGAAGGCCTCCTGCAGCTTCTTCGCACTGGCTCCCTGCCCCTCCAGTACCTCACCGGCCGCGCCGCCCTTCGCGGCGATGCCGAGGAGCAGGTGCTCGGTGGAGAGGTACTCGTCCCCGAGTTCCTTGGCGCGGGCCTGGGCGTCGGCGACCACGGCGAGCATCTCACGGTTGGGCTGCGGGGGTGCGACCGTGGCCCCGGTGACGCTGGGCAGCCCGGCGAGGATGCGCTCGGCGCCGGAGCGCACGGCGGCGAGGTCGGCCTCGACGGCGGCGAGCAGGTCGGTGATGTTCTCGTTGTCCTGCCGTCGGCCCTGCCCCTGGAGCAGAGCCAGGAGCAGGTGTGCGGGGGTGAGGTCGGCGTGCCCCTCGGTCACGGCCCGGTTGCTCGCCGCGTTGATCGCGTCCCGGCTCCGGTTGGTCAGCTCGGCGTCCACGTTCTGGCTTCCCTCCTAGCGTCGGCCGTCGGCGGTCCGGCCGTGTCTCCCAGTGCTGACTCAGACAACGTACACAAAGTTGAGTCTATTCCACTCAAGGGAGCGACGCGGGTCGGGTTCCCGGCGCCCGGTGGCACCGAACCCCGCGTCGCGGCCGGCCCGGCGCCGCACGAGGGCCTTTTCGGCCAGGCCTGGAACGGGGCGGTATCCCGAAATGTCGCCGCAAACGACAGCGGCGTCACCGTGTTCAGGTCACGGTGACGCCGCTGCCGGGGGGAAGCACCTGAGCGATTTGTTACGACGGGGGAATCGCGTCAGGCGCTGCGGGGGGTGGCCGAGATGGTCCTCACTTCGGAGAGCTCCGGCTCCGCGAGCCGGTGGTCCCTCTGGTCCAGGTTCACAAAGATCATTCCGTAACGGATGGCACACCGCACGGGCTGGGGCGCCCCCCGAGGCCGCCGCAGACACCGGTACGCCCGCACGTCACCGTCCTCGTCCAGCGTGACGACGACCGGCTCACCGAAGACGGTCACCATCAGCGAGTCCCCGGCACGGGGGATCGCGGTGACCAGATCGATGAAGTGCCAGCCGGAGCGGTAGGCGGTGGCCATCTCGCGACGGAAGGAACGGTCGTCGGGTGGAGTGGTCATGTCACGACCACACCGTGTCGTTCGTGATGGCGGTCGTGTCCTGTCCGGCCGGCGCGGCGAACACCACCGTCACTGATTCGGCACCGTTCGCTCGCTCGTCGCCCTGCGCAGTAACGAGGCCATTCAGCGCTCCGAAGGCCACAACGGCGGAGAAGGCGGCGACAAGCACCGAGCGAAGCATTCTCTTTGGCATAGTCGGCTTCGTCCTCACTTGAAGGTCCCCTCTTCCCCCGTCGGATAAGACGATGGCTCATTCAGGCACGTCATGGCCACACGATCGGTGCATCATGTTCCTGCATGTTCAGGACCCTGGGGGGTGGAGATTTGACAATAAATCGGACCAATGAGGCACATCCCCACGGGATTACCGAACTGTGCGAGGAGGGAGGGCGTCTCTACGCGAACGCGCTGCGCACCGGACGTATCGCCCGTGCCGAGGTGAGTCACGCCCAGTGCCTGATGGAGCTCGCCCTCCTGCACCCGGACCCCGACGACGCCAACTGGCTGCGTCCCGTCCCCCCGTCGGTCGCTCTGGCACAACGGCTCAATCCGATTGAACGGGAGATCGCGGACCGCCGACGGACGTCGATCGCGCTGACGGAGGCCTTCGAGCCGTTCATGGCCCTCAGCGCGCAGGGCGCGGCGGCGATTCACTCGATCACCGTGCTGGAAGGGCTGGACCGTATCAACTCCGCTCTCGACCTGGCCACATACCAGTGCAAGAACGAGGTACTGACCGTCCAGCCGAGCGCCCGCCATCCCGAGCGCCGGCTCGTCGAGGGCATGGAGCGCGACAAGACGCTGACCGAGCGCGGCGTACGCATCCGGACCCTGTACCAGCACACGGCCCGCTACAGCGCGGAGCGCCTCGCCTACGTGGACCGGTTCTCCAACGGGAAAGCCGAGTACCGCACCATCGACGAACTGGTCGAGCGTCTCATCATCTGCGATGACACGGTCGCCTTCATCCCCGTCCGCGACGACCGGCAGGTCGCCCTCGAGATCCGGCACCCCGGCCTCGTCGCCTATCTGATCAAGGTGTTCGAGTTCATCTGGAGCAGAGCGGTCCCCCTCACCGCCGGCGCCCCCTACGAGACCGCCCCCGACGGCATCACCGACATCCAGCACTCCATCGCCAAGCTCCTCGTCGAGGGACACGTCGACGAGGCCATCGCCCGGCGGCTGGGGATGAACGTCCGCACCTGCCGGGCGCACATAGCCAAACTGGCCACGGCCCTGGGAAGCGGCAGCCGAGCCCAGCTCGGCTACCTCATAGCCCAGTCGGGGATCCTCGACCAGGAACAGCAGCCGCAGGCCCCGGAAACGAGCCGCCCGTGACCGGGGAGACGCACGGCCGGGAGGCGGACGGGATCCTTCCTCCCCACCCCCGCCACGGCCCCGTTCCTTCCCACCCCCGCCACGGCCCGGAGGACCTCTGCGCCCTCGGAACCGACCTGTACGTACGGGCCCTGAACGAGGGCCGGCTGAACGCCCGGGACGCCGAGGACGCCCCCTGCCTGGTGGCGTTCGGCCTGCTCCAGCCCGCCATCGGCACGACGGACCGGCTGGAACCGGTACCCCCGGCCGTCGCCTTGCACCGGCTGCTGGGCGACTCCGCCCAGCGCGTCGCCGACGAACGGCGACGGGAGGCCCGGCTGAGCGAGACGTTCGAACCGCTCATGCGGATCGACGGCCGCCGCACCGCGGGAGACGACGCGGGACCCATCCGCGTCCTGAGCGGCATCCCACGCATCAACCAGGCCATCAGCGAGGCCATGGAAGACGCCACGAGCGAACTGCTGTGCATACAGCCCAACGCCCACTACGCCGACCCGCGCGGCGTGGTCGCGCACAGACTGTCGCTGCGCCGGGACCAGGCCATGCTCGACCGCGGGGGACGCATTCGCACCCTCTACCAGCACACGCAGCGTCACCTGCCCCTGGTCCGCGCCCGCTACGAGCAGTTGCGCGGTGACGCCGAGGCCCGGTCCCTGGACGAGGTGACCGACCGCCTCATCGTCGTCGACCGCAGGATCGCCTACATCCCGGCCGGGGAAGAGGCCACCCTGGCCCTGGAGGTCCGGCACCCCGCGCTGATCTCCTACTTCGTGACCACCTTCGAACGCCTGTGGCGGCTCGCCACGCCCATGTACCCCGAAGCCGCCCCCCGACCTTCCCTCAACGGCGTCACACCCCGCCAGCGGACCATCGCCGCCCTCCTCGTCGAGGGGCACACGGACGCCTCGATCGCCGACCGCCTCGGTATGAACGTCCGCACCGCCCGTGTCCACATAGCCAAACTCGCCGCCACCCTCGGCAGCGAGAGCCGTGCGCAGCTCGGCTACCTCATCGGACGGTCGGGGATCCTGGATCAGGAACACTGACGGACGGGGGCGCCGCCGCGCCGCGGGGCGAGCCGTCCAGGCCGGCCTGGGCGATGCGCACCCCGAGCTGCGTACGGCTCGCGGCACCCAGCGTCTCCGAGAGGCGGGCGATGTGCGCCCTCGCCGTCCGCACGCTGATGCCCAGCCGTTCGGCGATCACCGCGTCCTGGTGCCCCTCCGCCAGCAGCGCCGCGATGGACTGCTCGCGGTGGGAGATGCCCTCGATGCCGGTGTCCGGAAGCGGGGCTGTCAGCGGGATCGCGAGGCGCCACAGGCGCTCGAAGACCGTGACCAGGTAGGCGATCAGCGCGGGATGCCGCAGTTCGAGGGCCATCGTGCGGTCGGTGTTGGCGGGGATGAAGGCCACCGTGCGGTCGAAGAGGATGAGGCGGTCGATCACCTCGTCGAGGGTGCGGGCCTCCACCGCGTCGCCCATCAGCTCCAGGTAGGTGAGCAGTCCCTGCCCGTGCCGGGCCACGTGCGTGTACAGGTCCCGCATCCGCACCCCGCGCCCGCGCAGCGCCAGCGCCCGGTGCAGCCCCTCCGACAGCTCGTGCTCACGCCGGATGCCGCCGGGCTGGACGGTGAGCACCTCCGTCGTGCACGCCTGGGTCGCCTCGTCCATCGCGGCCTGGATCCGGGACAGCCCGTCCAGCACCCGGATCGCCGTGCCCTCGGCCCCGGTGGGCGTCTGGATCTGGCGGCCCAGGACCGCGTACCACTCGAAGGCCTCCACCGCCGAGCCCACCCGGCGCTGGCTGGAGCTGACCTCGTCGTAGACCCCGCGCAGCAGCCGGGTCATGACCTCCTGCGGGGAGGTCGGCACCAGCCAGTCCATGTCGTCGGGGTCGGGGTGCAGCAGGGCGAGCTCCAGCAGGCAGGGCACCGGCTCCGCGTCCCGGCGCGGCACGCGGCCACGCCGTACGGCCCGGGAGTAGACGCGGTCCCCGGCCGCGCACAGCCGGTCGGCACCGTGTGGATGCTCTTCCGCCCCGTGCCCGGCCATCGCCCATCCCACCCCCGGTTCCGGCTCTTTCCGCAGCGCAACTATGCGCGGCCCGGACCCGCTCCGCAACACGGCTCCGCGCGGGACGGCGACCGGAAGACACCCGTTGCGACCGGTATGCCCGGGCGGCGCACCGGGCGCGGCCAGGGACTAGTCCAGCTTGATCTGCGCGCAGTCCGCCGCGTACTTGGCGGTGCAGATGTCACCGACCTCGTAGATGCCGTCGGCGACGACGGTCTCCTTGATGTTGTCCCGCGTCAGGGCGACGACGGGGACGAGCTGTGCGGGGATGCCCTTGTGGGTGGGGCTGTCGACCTTGTCGCGGGCGAGCGCCTCGAACTGGATGTCCCGGCCCTGGACCCGCGCCACGGCCATCTCCGCGGCCATCTCCGCCTCCTGCGGGTAGGACTTGTACACGCTCATGTACTGCTCGCCGGTGACGATCCGCTGCACCGCGGCGAGTTCCGCGTCCTGGCCGGTGACCGGCGGCAGGTCGGTGACGCCCGCGGCCTCCAGGGCCTTGATGACGCCGCCCGCCATGCCGTCGTTGGCGGAGTAGACGCCCGCGATGTTCTTCTTGCCGATCTTCTCGATCGCCTCGGCCATGTTCGCCTCGGCGATCTCCGGCTTCCAGTCCTTGGTGTCGAAGGACTGGGCGATCGTCACCTTGCCCTGCAGTTCGGACAGGGCGCCCGCCTTGAACTGCTTGGCGTTCGGGTCGGTGGGCGAGCCGTTCATCATGACGATCTTGTCGGAGCCCTCCCCCTTGTCCCCGAGCGCCTCGGCGAGGGACCGGCCCTGGACCTCGCCGACCAGCTCGTTGTCGAAGGAGATGTAGCCGTCGATCGGCCCCTCGGCCAGCCGATCGTAGGCGATGACCGGGATGCCGGCGTCCTTGGCCTTCTGCACGCCGTCCCCGATGGCCTTCGCGTCGACCGCGTCCAGGACGATCACGTCGACCTTGTCGTCGATCATCTGCTGCAGCTGCTCCGCCTGCCGGGGCGCGCTCGACTCGGCGTTGGCGTACTTGACCTCGCCCTGGTCACGGGTGAGGTCGGCGACCTTCGCCTTGAAGAACGGGTAGTCGAACAGCTCGTAGCGGGTGTTCTCCTTCTCCGGCAGCAGCAGACCCACCGTGATGTCGTTGCCCTTGGCCGGGCTCGCCCCGTCGCCGCTCTCCGAGGCGTTGAGCACCCCGCACGCGGCCAGCGAAAGGGTCATCACGGACGCGGCCATGGATATGGCGATACGACGGGCACGGCTGCTCACTGCGCTTACCTTCCGACACACGGGTGGTGCTTGGGACCCAGGTGAAGGAAGCCAACGCGGTCTTCACGAAATCGTCAAGAAGTACTGGACCAATGAGACAGCAACGTTGCGAACGGGCCCGGAGGTTCGGTTGAACCTCCGGGCCCGTCATCGCCGTTTCCCCTGGTGGCACGGTCAGTCCGCGGGCTGACCGTGCCGCTTGGGCCGCCACACCACCAGGGCGCTGGTCTGCTGTACCTCTTGGTACGGCACCAGGTCGCGCCGGTACGAGGCGTGCACCGCCGCCTCGCGCTGGCGCATCGCCGAGGCCGCGCCGTCGAGGGCGTCCGCCAGCTCCGCCACCCGGGACTGGAGCGCGGCGACCTGGTTCTCCAGTTCGATGATGCGCTTGATGCCGGCCAGGTTGATGCCCTCGTCCTGCGACAACTGCTGCACCTGGCGGAGCAGTTCGATGTCGCGGGCCGAGTAGCGCCGGCCGCGCCCGGCCGTGCGGTCCGGGGAGACCAGGCCGAGACGGTCGTACTGGCGCAGGGTCTGCGGGTGCAGACCGGAGAGCTGGGCCGCCACCGAGATGACGTAGACCGGGGTGTCCTCGGTCAGTTCATACGGGTTGCGTCGACGACCGTCCATCTCCTCAAGCTCCCTTCGCGGCCTGGAACAGCTCCGCCCGCGGGTCCTCCTCCGCGGTCGCCTCGCGATACGCCTCCAGCGCGTCACGAGCCTTCCCCGACAGGTCCCCCGGAACACTCACCTCCACGGTGACCAGGAGGTCGCCGCGGGTGCCGTCCTTGCGGACCGCGCCCTTGCCCCGGGCGCGCATGGTGCGGCCGTTGGGCGTGCCCGCCGGCAGCTTCAGCGTGACGGGGGGGCCGCCCAGGGTCGGCACCCGGACCTCGCCGCCGAGGGCGGCCTCGGGGTAGGTGACCGGGACGGTGACGGTGAGGTTGTCGCCCTTGCGGCCGAAGACGGGGTGTTCCTTGACGTGCACGACCACGTACAGGTCGCCCGCCGGTCCGCCCCGCTCGCCCGGCGTGCCCTTGCCGCGCAGCCGGATGCGCTGCCCGTCCGACACCCCGGCCGGGATGCGGACCTGCATCGTCCGGGAGGACTTGGCCCGTCCGGAACCCTTGCAGACGTCGCAGGGGTCCTCCGCGATCAGGCCACGGCCCTTGCAGTCGGGGCACGGGTCGGTGAGCGAGAAGCCACCGCCCGAGCCCCGGGCGACCTGCCCGGTGCCGACGCAGGTCGGGCACACGCGCGGTGTGCCGTTCTTGTCGCCGGTCCCCGAACAGGCCTTGCAGGGTGCCTGCGAGGACATCCGCAGCGGGACCGTCGCGCCCTCGATGGCCTCCGTGAAGCTCAGGGTGACCTCGGACTCGATGTCCTGGCCGCGCCGCGGCTGGGTCCGCGCACCGGTGCCGGGTCCGCCACCGGTGCGGTTGAACAGGCCCCCGAAGACGTCGCCGAGCCCGCCGCCGAAACCGCCGGCGCCCTGACCACCGCCCTGGGCGCCGCCTCCGAAGAGGTCGCCCAGGTCGAAGTTGAAGGTGCCGCCGCCCGCGCCCGGCCCCGGGCGGAAACCGCCGTTGCCGAAGAGGGCGCGGGCCTCGTCGTACTCCTTGCGCTTCTTGGGGTCACCGAGGACGTCGTTGGCTTCGGAGATCTCCTTGAAGCGCTCCTCCGCCTTGACGTTTCCCTTGTTGGCGTCCGGATGGTTCTCGCGGGCGAGCTTCCGGTAGGCCTTCTTGATCTCGGCCTCGGTGGCGTCCTTGGGGACGCCGAGGACCTTGTAGTAGTCCTTCTCGATGAAGTCCTTGGTGCTCATCCCCGACGTCCCTCCTTCCCGGCTCCTGTACTGACGTCAGCCCTCCTCCGGGCCACCGTTCTCCTTGTCTTCGGCCGCCTCGGACGGCTCCTCGGCCTTGACGGTCTGCGCCCCCGGCTGGGGCTCGGCGACGGCCACCCGCGCGGGGCGGATGGTGCGCTCGCCGATCCGGTACCCGGGCTGCAGGATCGCCACGCACGTCGTCTCGGTGACGTCCGGTGCGTAGGAGTGCATCAGGGCCTCGTGGATCGTCGGGTCGAAGGGCTCGCCCTCCTTGCCGAACTGCTGGAGGCCCATCTTGGCGATGACCGACTCCAGCGACTCCGCGACGGACTTGAAGCCGCCGACCAGCTCTCCGTGTTCCCGGGCGCGGCCGACGTCGTCGAGCACGGGAAGCAGCTCGGTCAGGAGGTTCGCGACGGCGATCTCCTTGACCGCGACGCGGTCCCGCTCCACCCGGCGGCGGTAGTTCTGGTACTCGGCCTGGAGGCGCTGGAGGTCCGCCGTGCGCTCGTTCAGCGCCGTGCGCACCTGGTCCAGCTGGGCCACCAGGCCCGCGTTCTCACTCGCGTCCCCGGCCGGGGCCGCCCCCTCTTCGGAGGCGGCCTGCGGCTCGGCGTCGTCAGGGGTGGCGCCGGAGGGGACGTCGGGCTTCTCCTCGAAACCCGGGGTCTCCTCCGTCACGCGGCACCGTCCTTGCGCTCGTCGTCCACGATCTCGGCGTCGACGACGTCGTCGTCGGCGTTCTTGTCGCCGGCACCGGCGCCCGGGGCCTCGCCGCCGGCGGCCTGCGCGGCCTGGGCGTCGGCGTACATGGCCTGGCCCAGCTTCTGCGAGACGGCGGCGACCTTCTCCGTGGCGGTGCGGATCTCGGCGGTGTCCTCGCCCTTGAGCTTCTCCTTCAGCTCGGCGACGGCGCTCTCGACCTCGGTCTTGACCTCGGCCGGGACCTTGTCCTCGTTGTCCTTGAGGAACTTCTCCGTCTGGTAGACGAGCTGCTCGCCCTGGTTGCGGGACTCGGCGGCCTCGCGGCGGGCGTGGTCCTCCTCCGCGTACTTCTCCGCCTCCTGGCGCATGCGGTCGACCTCGTCCTTCGGCAGCGAGGAGCCGCCGGTGACGGTCATCTTCTGCTCCTTGCCCGTGCCCAGGTCCTTCGCGGTCACGTGCATGATGCCGTTGGCGTCGATGTCGAAGGCGACCTCGATCTGCGGGACGCCGCGGGGCGCCGGCGGCAGACCGGTCAGCTCGAACATGCCGAGCTTCTTGTTGTACGCCGCGATCTCGCGCTCGCCCTGGTAGACCTGGATCTGCACGGAGGGCTGGTTGTCCTCGGCGGTGGTGAAGATCTCCGAACGCTTCGTCGGGATCGTCGTGTTCCGCTCGATCAGCTTGGTCATGATGCCGCCCTTGGTCTCGATGCCGAGGGACAGCGGGGTGACGTCGAGGAGCAGGACGTCCTTGACCTCGCCCTTGAGGACACCGGCCTGCAGGGCGGCGCCGATGGCGACGACCTCGTCCGGGTTGACGCCCTTGTTGGCGTCCTTGCCGCCGGTCAGCTCCTTGACGAGCTCGGCGACGGCGGGCATACGGGTGGAGCCACCGACGAGGACGACGTGGTCGATCTCGGACAGCTGGATGCCGGCGTCCTTGATGACGTTGTGGAACGGCGTCTTGCAGCGCTCCAGCAGGTCGGCCGTCAGCTGCTGGAACTGGGCGCGGGTGAGCTTCTCGTCCAGGTGCAGCGGGCCCTCGGCGGACGCGGTGATGTAGGGCAGGTTGATCGAGGTCTCGGTGGACGAGGACAGCTCGATCTTGGCCTTCTCGGCGGCCTCGCGGAGGCGCTGGAGGGCCATCTTGTCCTTGGACAGGTCCACGCCGTGGCCGGACTGGAACTGCTTGACCAGGTAGTCGACGACGCGCTGGTCCCAGTCGTCACCACCGAGGTGGTTGTCACCGTTGGTGGCCTTCACCTCGACGACGCCGTCGCCGATCTCCAGCAGCGAGACGTCGAAGGTGCCGCCGCCGAGGTCGAAGACGAGGATGATCTGCTCGTCCTTGTCGAGGCCGTACGCCAGCGCGGCGGCCGTCGGCTCGTTGACGATGCGCAGGACGTTGAGGCCCGCGATCTCACCGGCCTCCTTGGTGGCCTGGCGCTCGGCGTCGTTGAAGTACGCCGGGACGGTGATGACCGCGTCGGTCACCTTCTCGCCCAGGTAGGCCTCGGCGTCCCGCTTCAGCTTCTGCAGCACGAAGGCGCTGATCTGCTGCGGGTTGAAGTCCTTGCCGTCCAGGTTGATCTTCCAGTCGGTGCCCATGTGGCGCTTGACCGACCGGATGGTCCTGTCGACGTTCGTGACCGCCTGGCGCTTGGCGACCTCGCCGACGAGCACCTCACCGTTCTTGGCGAAGGCGACGACGGACGGCGTGGTCCTGGCGCCCTCGGCGTTGGTGATGACGGTGGGCTCGCCGCCCTCCAGAACGCTGACGACGGAGTTAGTCGTGCCCAGGTCGATGCCGACCGCACGTGCCATGGTGATTTCCTCCAGCTGACTTGAGTGGAACAGGCTCAAGTGTGCATGACGCCTCCGGCTGGGTCAACAGACGTGAGTCGGGCAGACTCAACTCTTATCCGTTCCTTACGCGCAACGACGCGCTGACCTGCGCATTCTCGGCGCTCCGAGCCTGACGGACCGGAAAAATCCCCGCCCGGGAAGGTGCTCGAACAGGCACACCGGCCGACTCGGGGACCTCCCGGGACGGCTCCTGCGGCTGCGCCCGGAGCTGACGGACCCGGGCGTCCGCACCCGTCTGGGGCCCCTGGGGCGCACGGGTGTCGGGGCCCGTGCGGGGGCCCTGAGGTGCACGGGTGTCGGGGCCCGTGCGGGGGCCCTGAGGTGCACGGGTGTCGGGGCCCGTGCGGGACCCCCGGACCATGCCATCGTCCGCCCCTGCCCGGACCCCACGCACCATGCCGGTGTCCACCCCCGCCCGGGACACGCGGTCCATGCGCCCGTCCATCCCCGCCCGGGGATCACGGCCCACACGTCCGTCCATCCCCGCCCGGGGGTCACGGCCCACACGTCCGTCCATCCCCGCCCGGGGGTCACGGCCCACGCGCCCGTCCATCCCCGCCCGGAGGTCACGGCCCACACGCCCGGCCGCCGCCGTCCGGATCCCGCGACGCACGTGTCGGTTCGCCCCCGACCGGGGACCCCGCGCCGCGCGGGCGTCCGTACCCGCCCGCCGCGGCTCGTACACCCGCACCCGCAGCAGCGCCGCCACTCCGACGGACACCCCGCCCGCCACCCACAGCGGCGTCGTCTCCCGCGCCCAGCCGACGTGCACGAGCACGCCCGCGAGCACCCCGCCGAACGAGGTCGCGCCGAGGACCACCACCGCGCCCTGCGGGGTGAGGCCGAGCCGTCGCAGCCGGTGGGCGAGATGGTCGGGCCCGCCCCGCAGCAGGGGCCGCCCGGCCAGCAGGCGCGAGAGGAGGACCAGCAGGGCATCTGCGACGACGGGCACGGTGAGCGCGAAGAGCACCCCCACGCCGGCGCGCGGATCGTGCCCCGTCCGGGTGAACACCGCCGCCCCGGCGAGCAGGAAGCCCGCGAAGAGCGACCCGCACGCCCCGAGCGCGATCCGGGCGGGGTACCGGTTGTGCAGCAGGAACCCGGCCAACGCGGCGGCCAGCGCGCTCAGCAGCACCGCCAGCCCGTCCATCAGCTCCGCCACGGCGCAGGCCGCGATGCCGAAGGCGGTCACGACACCCACCGTGCCGGCCACCCCGTCGGCGTGGTCCAGCCCCCGGAAGGCGGCGGCGACCGCCACGATCCACACCACGGCGAGCACCCCGGCCACCGCCCCGCCCTCGCCGTCGTACGGCACCACGCACGCCGCCGCCACGGCCGTACCGGCGACCAGCCACCGCCGCCGCAGCCGCCAGACGTCGGCGGCCAGGCCGAGCGCGCCGACGGCGGTGCCCGCGACGAGCAGCCGGCCGACCCCCGGGCCGAGCGGCACGACGCCGGTCCGGTCGCCGGCCCACACGACCAGTCCGGTGACGAGGACCACGGCCACCCCGCCGAGCAGGGGGACGGGCCGCAGCCGTCGCCGGTCGACGAGGCCGAGGCGCAGGGCGAGCACCCTGAGCAGCGCGGCGAGCAGGGCGGCGAGGAGAAAGGAGGCGGCGGCGGTGGCGAACGAGGCGGTGACGGCAGCGATCCCGTAGAGCACGGGCACAAGATATGCCGAATATCATGATTTGCGACGAATGGCGCGTCGAGTTCGGCGTGGCGCCGGGCCCGCCGGTACGCGCCGGCACCCCGCCGGTCAGGGTGGCCTCAGCGACGCAGATCACCGCACGTCCGACTACAGTGCGGCGGAGGATGGGGGTAGTCTCAGACGAACTGAATAAGTTACCGCTTAGTAATACCGCCCTCTCGAACCTCGCAGGCCCGAGGAGCCCCCAAATGCAACTCGCCGCGATCATCGTGTCGCTGGTCCTGATCGTGGTCGGCGTCGCACTGTTCGGCCGCGCCGTCCTGCAGATCTACACCTACATGCGGCTGGGCCAGCCCGTGCCGGCCGGAACGCGGACCAACGACCCCGTGGACCGCACCGTCACCGTGGCCAGGGAGTTCCTCGGCCACACCCGGATGAACCGCTGGGGCGTCGTCGGGGTGGCGCACTGGTTCGTGGCGGTGGGCTTCTTCTCCCTGCTGCTGACGATCGTCAACGCGATCGGCCAGCTCTTCCAGGCCGACTGGATCCTGCCGGTCATCGGCGACTGGGCGCCGTACAACGTCTTCGTCGAGTTCATCGGCACGATGACGGTGCTCGGCATCCTGGTCCTGATCGCGATCCGCCAGGTGAGCAAGCCGAACAAGCCGGGCCGCAAGTCCCGCTTCGCCGGTTCCAACTTCGGCCAGGCGTACTTCGTCGAGGCCGTCATCCTCATCGTCGGCGTCTGCATCTTCATGCTCCACGCGCTCGAGGGCGCCCAGCACCACGTGGACGGCTACGAGGCGTCGTTCTTCATCTCGTACCCGGTGGTGTCGTGGCTGGGGGACATGGACCTCTCCACCCTCCAGAACCTCACCTACTTCTTCGCCGGCCTGAAGATCGCGACCTCGTTCATCTGGATGATCACGGTCGCCCTGAAGACCGACATGGGCGTCGCCTGGCACCGCTTCCTCGCCTTCCCGAACATCTGGTTCAAGCGCGACGCGAAGGGCGGTACCGCGCTGGGCGCGCTGCTGCCGATGACGTCCGGTGGCAAGCCGATCGACTTCACCGACCCCGGTGACGACGACGTCTTCGGCGTCTCGCAGGTCGAGCAGTTCTCCTGGAAGGGCCTGCTGGACTTCTCCACCTGCACCGAGTGCGGACGCTGCCAGTCGCAGTGCCCGGCGTGGAACACCGGCAAGCCGCTCTCGCCCAAGCTCCTGATCATGTCCCTGCGCGACCACGCGCACGCCAAGGCCCCCTACCTGCTGGCCGGCGGCGGCAAGACGATGGAGGGCGAGGAGAAGGCGTCCGAGGAGCAGCTGGCGGGCGTACCCGCGGCGGCCCTCGCGGAGGCCGAGCGCCCGCTGATCGGGACGGCCGAGGAGAACGGCGTCATCGACCCGGACGTCCTGTGGTCCTGCACCACCTGCGGCGCCTGCGTCGAGCAGTGCCCCGTCGACATCGAGCACGTCGACCACATCGTCGACATGCGCCGCTACCAGGTCATGATCGAGTCGTCCTTCCCCTCCGAGGCGGGCACGATGCTCAAGAACCTGGAGAAGAAGGGCAACCCCTGGGGCCTGGCGAAGAAGCAGCGCCTGGAGTGGACCAAGGAGGTCGACTTCGAGGTCCCGGTCGTCGGCAAGGACATCGAGGACCTCACCGAGGTCGAGTACCTCTACTGGGTCGGCTGCGCCGGCGCCCTGGAGGACCGCGCCAAGAAGACCACCAAGGCCTTCGCCGAACTCCTCCACATGGCGGGCGTGAACTTCGCCATCATGGGCGGCGACGAGAAGTGCACCGGCGACTCCGCCCGCCGCCTCGGCAACGAGCCCCTCTTCCAGGAGCTCGGCATGGAGAACGTCATGTCCCTCAACGCCGCCTTCGGCGAGGAGATGGACGACGACGGCAAGGTCACCGAGGAGTCGCGCAAGCCGAAGTCGGCGAAGAAGATCGTCGCCACCTGCCCGCACTGCCTCAACACCCTCGGCAACGAGTACCCGCAGCTCGGCGGCGACTACGAGGTCATCCACCACACCCAGCTGCTCCAGCACCTGGTCGACGAGGGCAAGCTGGTCCCGGTCACCCCCGTCGAGGGCATCATCACCTACCACGACCCCTGCTACCTGGGCCGGCACAACAAGATCTACACGCCGCCGCGCGAGATCATCGCCGCCGTCCCGGGCGTCCGCAACGAGGAGATGCACCGCCACAAGGAGCGCGGCTTCTGCTGCGGCGCCGGCGGCGCCCGGATGTGGATGGAGGAGCGGATCGGCAAGCGCATCAACAACGAGCGCGTCGACGAAGCCCTCTCGGTCAACCCCGACATCGTCTCCACCGCCTGCCCGTTCTGCCTCGTCATGCTCACGGACTCCGTGAACGGCAAGAAGAACGACGGCAAGGCCAAGGAGTCCATCCAGGTCGTCGACGTCGCCCAGCTCCTGCTGGACTCCGTCAAGACCCCGGCCGACCCGGCCGGCGAGCCGGAGGCGGAGAGCGCCCCGGAGCCCGAACCGGTGAAGTGACCGGCCCCGCGCCGGCAGTGTGACGAGGAGCGGCCCCTGACCCCTGGCTTGGGTTCATGGGGCCGCCGCCGTCTCCCGCCCCGGTGGGCAACTCGCCCACCCGGGCCCGGAAGACGGCCGGCCCCTAAGGGACGTCCCGGTCAACTCCCGTAAGGGATGTCACAGCTCGGCCGCAAAGGCCTCCCCGAAAGGCCGGGCCCCGCACGTCACTCTCCGGGACCAGGTACGTTCGAAGGCGTGGCTGGATTCAGGATCGGACGCGGCCGGGACAACGGCGCTCCTCACGCGCGACCGCAACACCCTCCGTACGGACAGCAGGCGCCCCAGGGACCGTCGTACGGCGGCCCCGCCGCGCCTCGACAGCCGTACCCGCAGCAGCCGTACGGGGGTGGCGCCCCCGGCGGGTCCCCGTGGCCGCAGGCGCACGGCGGGCACGGTGGGCACGGCGAGCCGGAGTACTTCGGTGACGGCGGCTACCCCCAGGGCGGCCCGCACCACCCGCACGCTGGACACACCCCGCAGGCCCCGCAGGCCCCGTACGACCCGTACGCGGCCAACAACCCGGGCCACACCCAGGCCTTCCGGATCGACGACCCCTACACCCAGGGCGACACCTACCGCGCCGGCTCCGCCGCCCCGCCCGGCCCGGTCGGCCCCCGCCTGCACTGGAAGAACCTGCTGAAGGGCGTCGTCCTCGCCCCCAACCAGACCTTCCTCCAGATGCGGGACTACGCGATGTGGGTCCCGGCGCTCATCGTGACGTTCCTCTACGGCCTGCTGGCGGTCTTCGGCTTCGACGGCGCCCGCGAGGAAGCGATCAACGCCACGCTCTCGAACGCGGTCCCGATCGTGCTGACCACCGCGGTGGCGATGGTCCTGAGCGCCTTCGTCCTGGGCGTGGTCACCCACACCCTGGCCCGCCAGCTCGGCGGCGACGGCGCCTGGCAGCCCACCGTCGGCCTCTCCATGCTGATCATGTCCATCACCGACGCGCCCCGCCTGGTCGTCGCGATGTTCGCCGGCGGCGACGCGCCCTTCGTCCAGATCCTGGGCTGGGCCACCTGGGTCGCGGCCGGCGCCCTGCTGACCCTGATGGTCAGCCGCTCCCACGACCTGCCCTGGCCGAAGGCGCTCGGCGCGTCGGCGATCCAGCTGGTCGCGCTGCTGTCGATCGTGAAGCTGGGCACGTTCTAGCCCTCCGGCTCCCCGTGCCCGGTATGTGAAGGGCCCCCGGCGTCGCGCGCCGGGGGCCCTTCACATACCGCGTCCTCGCCGGTCAGGCGTCGAGCACCTGCCCGTGCCGCCGCACGACCGGCGGCTGGACGGACCACGGGAAATTGATCCACTCATCGGTACGCTTCCACACGTACTCGCACTGGACGAGCGAGTGGGACTTCTCATAGATCACGGCGCTGCGGACCTCGGCGACGGTGTCGAGGCAGAAGTCCCGCACCAGCTTGAGCGTCTTGCCGGTGTCGGCGACGTCATCGGTGATCAGGACCTTCTTCTCGGAGAAGTCGATGACGTTGGGGACGGGCGCGAGCATGACCGGCATCTCGAGGGTGGTCCCGACGCCCGTGTAGAACTCCACGTTCACGAGGTGGATGTTCTTGCAGTCGAGGGCGTACGCCAGCCCACCGGCCACGAAGACCCCGCCGCGGGCGATGGAGAGCACTATGTCGGGCTCGTACCCGTCGTCTGCGACGGCCTGCGCCAGCTCGCGCACGGCGACGCCGAACTGCTCGTAGGTCAGATTCTCCCGAACGTCACTCATACCCGCGTCCTGCCTGCGTTCTCGCTGCTCATGCCCGGCTCATACCTGGGTCCGATGGAAGTTGATGAAGGACCGGGAGGCGGTCGGCCCCCGCTGCCCCTGGTACCGCGACCCGTACCGCTCGCTCCCGTACGGGTGCTCGGCCGGCGACGTGAGCCGGAACATGCACAGCTGCCCGATCTTCATCCCCGGCCACAGCTTGATGGGCAGGGTGGCGAGATTGCTGAGCTCGAGCGTCACGTGTCCGGAGAATCCGGGGTCGATGAACCCGGCGGTGGAGTGCGTGACGAGCCCGAGCCGCCCCAGCGAGCTCTTCCCCTCCAGCCGCGAGGCGAGATCATCGGGCAACGAGACGACCTCGTACGTACTGGCCAGCACGAACTCACCGGGATGCAGGATGAAGGGCTCGTCCCCGTCCGGCTCCACGAGCCGGGTCAGGTCCGCCTGCTCGACGGAGGGGTCGATGTGCGGGTACCGGTGATTCTCGAACACCCGGAAGTAGCGGTCGAGGCGCACGTCGATACTCGACGGCTGCACCATGGAGTCGTCGAAGGGATCGATGCGGACCCGCCCGGAGTCGATCTCGGCCCGGATGTCCTTGTCTGAGAGAAGCACGCACCGAGGATACGCAAGGCGCGCGGAACAGCGACAACCGCCGCCGCGCCGCGCGCCTGACCCCGCTCGGGAATGTGCTACCGCTTCTGCGAACCCACCGGCACGGCACTCCGCAGCCGCGCACACCGCGGACATCGGACGAGCCGGCCGGGGCCGAGTCGCTCGGCCTGCTGCATCGGGAACGAGCTGGCGGTGAACACGTGCCCATCGGCACAGCGGACGACGGTGCGCTCCATCAAGTCCTTCAAGTCCCTTCCCCAAGAGCCGCGTCTGGCTTACTACCCTGACGACAAAAGCCACACTACGGGATAAAAGAGACGACTCTCCAGGCGGCACTCCGCCTTCGCGACCACCCTCCCCGAAGCCCCCACCGTACGCCCCAACTCCGCCCCGACGCAGCCGGATCCCACCCCCCGAAACCCCCGCAGACCCCACGGCGCGAACACCGGGGGCCTGCGATGGGGTAGAGTGAGCG
>NZ_JAGMUE010000227.1:0-1063 GCF_019049165.1 Streptomyces sp. AC627_RSS907 | reverse complement strand
GACCCGCACGACTACGACACCAAAAAGGGTCACGTCGTCCGGTTCCTCAAGCAGGGCGACAAGGTCAAGATCACGATCATGTTCCGTGGTCGTGAGCAGTCCCGGCCGGAGCTCGGCTACCGACTGCTCCAGCGGCTCGCGGAGGACGTCCAGGACCTCGGCTTCGTCGAGTCGAACCCGAAGCAGGACGGCCGGAACATGATCATGGTTCTCGGTCCGCACAAGAAGAAGACCGAGGCCATGGCCGAAGCCCGCGAGGCCCAGGCGGCCCGCAAGGCGGAGCGCCAGGGCCTCACCGCGGATGCGCCCGAGCAGTCCGCCGAGGAGCCGGCCGAGGCCTGATCGTGGCGGCCTGAGCCCGAGGCCGCCGCCCCGGGGCCACGCCCCGGAACCCACACTGAACGAGCTGACGCGCCCGCGTGCCCGCAACGGCCGCGGGGGCGCCCCGACGAGGAGAGAACGGCGACATGCCGAAGAACAAGACCCACAGTGGTGCCAGCAAGCGCTTCAAGATCACCGGTTCCGGCAAGGTGGTCCGCCAGCGCGCCGGTCGCCGCCACCTTCTCGAGCACAAGTCGTCCACGCTGACGCGCCGCCTCGCGGGGACCGTGGAGCTGGCCCCGGCCGACGCCAAGAAGGTCAAGAAGCTTCTCGGCAAGTGATGTCGGCCCCGCTGCGGCGGGGCTGGCAGAACGGTTCGGGACCCATTCGTTTCCGGGCCGCGTGAGGTAACCGCGGCCCCGCACAAGGAGTTAATCAAGTGGCACGCGTCAAGCGGGCAGTCAACGCCCACAAGAAGCGCCGGGCGATCCTGGAGCAGGCCAGCGGCTACCGGGGCCAGCGCTCGCGCCTGTACCGGAAGGCGAAGGAGCAGGTCACCCACTCCCTCGTCTACAACTACAACGACCGCAAGAAGCGCAAGGGCGACTTCCGGCAGCTCTGGATCCAGCGCATCAACGCCGCCGCCCGTGCCAACGGCATGACGTACAACCGCTTCATCCAGGGTCTGAAGGCCGCCAACGTCGAGGTGGACCGCAAGATCCTCGCCGAGCTCGCGGTCAAC
>NZ_JAGMUE010000226.1:0-551 GCF_019049165.1 Streptomyces sp. AC627_RSS907 | reverse complement strand
GCGTGGTGCGCGGCAACCCGCTGGCTGCCCGCATGCTGGGCATTCAGATCCACCGCCTGGGCGCGGTGCTGCTATGTGTAGGCAATCTGCTGTACGTCCACGCGAGCTGAACCGCGCGGCGCGCGGCGGAGCGCCCGCGCCGTCGGCGCGCGGGCCGGGCCCAGGACGGGGCCGGCCCGCGCGCCGGCGCACCCCGCCATGGGGGTGCCGGCGGCCGTGTGACGGGTGGTCATAAAGGCCGCCTGACCTGCACGGCAATTGTTCGTGACAGGAGTCTGCTATATCGCTCACACACGTCGGAGACCAAGAATTGAGAGCGTCAGGCTTTTCCAGTCGTGCGCTACCCGTTCGATGTCCTCGATGCCTGCAGGGAGCAGTCGATGCCTTCGGTAAGTGACACCACGCTCACATCCCCGCAGCAGCGGCGGAAGCGAATCATCATGGCCGAGCCGCGAGGATTCTGCGCCGGCGTGGAACGCGCGATCGGCATGGTGGAGAAGGCCCTGGAACTGTATGGGGCCCCCGTTTACGTACGTAAGCAGATCGTGCAC
>NZ_JAGMUE010000225.1:0-641 GCF_019049165.1 Streptomyces sp. AC627_RSS907 | reverse complement strand
AATGTGGGGGTGGCGAACAGCAGCAGCATCAGCGTCCCGTGCATGGTGAACGCCTGGTTGTACTGCTCGTTGGACATGAGCTGCAGGCCCGGTCTGGCCAGCTCCGCGCGGATCGCCATGGCCAGCGCCCCGGCGATGACGAAGAAGAAGAACGAGGTGATCAGGTAGAGGTGGCCGATCTTCTTGTGATCGGTCGTGCTGAGCCACGAGACGATCACCTGCCCCGTGCCGCGCCGCCCCTCCGCCGCCGGGACGGGAGAGACGGGTTCCGTTGTACGTGTCGTCATCGAGATCCTCAATCTCCAGCGCGTGAGAGCCGCGCGGGTGCGCGGACGGCTCCTGAGGGACGTCGGGCCACGTGTAGCCAGCCGCGGGGAAACTAGTCCGTCTTCGCGCGCTTTCCGGGCCCACCTCGCGCACCTCGCTGAGAAGGGGCCCGGACGAGTGACGCACCGCTTCCCCCAAGGGCCGCATCGGGGCCCGCTGACGAGTGGTGTGCGCCGCCCGGAGCTGGCGGGGCGACCGCCGCGCGGGGCGATTGTCAGAGGTGGGTGCGACGCTGTTCGTCGGAAGTCAGCGGCGGGCGCGGTGTCCTGCCGACCGACACGAGGGAGACCGACGATGACCAGCGCGCACACCTC
>NZ_JAGMUE010000224.1:0-1068 GCF_019049165.1 Streptomyces sp. AC627_RSS907 | reverse complement strand
GGCTGCGTCCCCGCGCGCGACCCGCTCGGCGACCGGATCGGGACCCGGCGGGTGACGCCGGGCCCGGGCCGGGCCGTGCGAGATGGCTCAGACGTTGAACCCGAGCGCCCGAAGCTGCTCGCGGCCGTCGTCGGTGATCTTGTCCGGGCCCCACGGGGGCATCCAGACCCAGTTGATGCGCAGCTCGTTGACGATGCCCTCGGTGGCCGACTTCGCCTGGTCCTCGATGACGTCGGTCAGCGGACAGGCCGCTGACGTCAGCGTCATGTCGAGGGTGGCGATGTTGGCGTCGTCGATGTGGATGCCGTAGATCAGGCCCAGGTTGACGACGTCGATGCCCAGCTCGGGGTCGACCACGTCGTACAGCGCCTCGCGGACCTCCTCCTCGCTGGCGGGCTTGGTGATCGTTGCGTTCTCGCTCATGCGGTCTTCCTCCCGGTGCCCTCGCCCAGTGCCTGGGCCGTGGCGTCCTTCCAGGCCATCCAGCTCAGCAGCGCACACTTCACGCGTGCCGGGTACTTCGAGACGCCCGCGAACGCCACGGCGTCCTCCAGGATCTCTTCCATCGCGTCATCCGGCTCGATCTTGCCCTTGGACTGCATCAGCTCAAGGAACGTCTCCTGGACCTTGCTGGCCTCGGTGAGTTCCTTCCCCACCAGCAGTTCGTTGAGCACCGAGGCGCTCGCCTGACTGATGGAGCAGCCCTGCCCCTCGTACGAAACGTCGGCGATGGTGTCGCCGTCCAGCCGCACGCGGAGCGTGATCTCGTCCCCGCAGGTCGGGTTGACGTGGTGCACTTCGGCGTCGCCATCGCGCAGCCCCCGGCCGTGCGGGTGCTTGTAGTGGTCCAGGATGACGTCCTGGTACATCGAATCAAGCTTCACGAGTCAGCAGCCCCTACCCGAAGAAGTTCCGTACGTGCTCCAGCCCCTCGACCAGGGCATCGACCTCGGCCGGCGTGGAGTACAGATAGAACGACGCTCGCGTGGTCGCTGGAATTCCGTACCGCAGGCAGACCGGGCGCGCGCAGTGGTGTCCGACGCGCACCGCGATGCCCTGCTCGTCCAG
>NZ_JAGMUE010000223.1:21273-21985 GCF_019049165.1 Streptomyces sp. AC627_RSS907 | reverse complement strand
TCGGACAACTGCGTCTCGACCGGCCGGATCCGGCAGGCCCGGTGATGATCGATGACCAGGTTGCGCACCACGGTGAACAACCACGGCCGTGCCTTGTCGATGTCCCCGTCGAACATGGCACTGTGCCGCCACGCCCGGGCGAAGGCCTCCTGCAGCAGGTCCTCCGCACGGTGCCAGTCACCACCGAGCAGTCTGGCCGCGTAACGCTTGAGCAAGTTCCCGTGCTGGCGGTAGAGGGCCTGGACGAACCTCTCGCACTCGTCGTCATGAGATGCCTGCTGGTGTCCCGGCGCGGTGACCATGTCGGCCCGTGCCCCGTGTGTCGTCCGCCTCATGATGTGGCGTCCTCAATCCCTACGTCGGCTTTCCGTGGCGTGCCCGCACGCACGAACGGACGGGCACTGTCACCCTGCGACAAACACCTTGGCCAGACCTTGTCGCGGCATTGCCGACACCCACACCCCCCGCCCCCTCAACGCACAGACAACGAAAACGGTTCGCAGAAGACAACCACAGCCCCCGCCGGAAACAGGCCACTGCGAACCGTGACTGAGGGAGCAGGCCGTCCACGACCAGGCGCTGGTGGCGAGAGTGGGCTGTCGCAACGGCTCGGATACCCAGGAGCCGGCCCCGGTGACGCACGTACATGACAGTGCCACGCCCGTGGAAGAGATTGCGACGCCCTTCGAGGTGCTGATCGCGGCCGGAACGA
>NZ_JAGMUE010000223.1:0-21263 GCF_019049165.1 Streptomyces sp. AC627_RSS907 | reverse complement strand
CACCCCCCGCCCCCTCAACGCACAGACAACGAAAACGGTTCGCAGAAGACAACCACAGCCCCCGCCGGAAACAGGCCACTGCGAACCGTGACTGAGGGAGCAGGCCGTCCACGACCAGGCGCTGGTGGCGAGAGTGGGCTGTCGCAACGGCTCGGATACCCAGGAGCCGGCCCCGGTGACCCACGTACATGACAGTGCCACGCCCGTGGAAGAGATTGCGACGCCCTTCGAGGTGCTGATCGCGGCCGGAACGCCCCGCCCAGCCGGACCGAGTAGCGACGCGGACATCGCGCAGGCCACGGGCCACCTGACGGCACACACCGAAGTATCGGCCGCCATCGGAAGACGACGCAGCGCAGCCCCGGCTCCTCCCTCTCGGGTGAGCTCCACGCTCCCACCCTCCATGAACCGCCGGTTGCGTGCACACGTTGTCTCTAGCGGCGGCGTGAGCCGTACGGCGGGAGGAAAACATGAACTGCGAACAGCTCAGATACGACGTCTCGGTCGAAGTCCTGACCCGGGGACACCACCCCCGGACAGCCGCCGTCACGGCCCATCTGAAGCACTGCCCGCAATGCCGGCACGTCTACGACGACCTCAGGGAAACAGCAAGCCTGCTGTCCCTGCTCGGCCCGGACAGCGGCCCACCCGACGACACCACACCGCCCACACCCGCACCACCCCCCGAACGACGCACAGCAACCACACGGCGAAAACCCCGCGGCAACCACCCCTCACCCGACACCCGCCGCACACGGTGCACACCCACACACCGACGGACCGAACCCACCGGCCCCCCACACACCCACCACCCATGACCCACTCCCCCACCACACCACCCGACACAGAAACACGAAGGACGACATGCCCGGCTCATATCACACACTGATAGTCGGCGCGGGAATCGCCGGCCTGACCGCCGCCAGGGCACTGGAACACCACGACATGCCCGTGGACATCATCGAACGACGCACCCACCCGGCAACAGGCAAAGGCTTCTTCCTGCCCGCCAACGCCGTCCGCGCACTGACCACACTCGGCTTCGACGCCCCCCTGGACACCCTCGGAGCACCCCTCACCTCCCAGGACCTGCGCGACAGCAGCGGCAACCCACTGGGCCGCATCCACCTCGGCGACCTGTGGCACCACATCGCCGACAGCATCGGCATCACCCACAGCACACTCCACGACGCCCTCAGCAAAAACATCCAGGCCACCCCCCGCACCGGCCTCACCGTCGCCTCCCTCCACGAAGACCCCGACGGCGCCCACGTCACCTTCACCGACGGAACCAGCAGACACTACGACCTCGTCATCGGCGCCGACGGCCTCCACTCACAGATCCGCACCACAGTCAGCCCCCACACCACCCCCCAATACACCGGCCAAGTGTGCTGGCGCTACCTCACCGACAACCACCACAGCATCGACCAATGGACCGTCTGGATGGGACGCGGAACATCCTTCCTCGCCGTCCCCGTCAGCACCGGACAGCTCTACTGCTACGCCGACCTCTCCCTGCCCACCCCACCCGCACACGACCTCACCCTCACCTCCCAGGCCCACCACTTCACCGGATACGCCCCCGAAGTCAAAGCCCTCATGAACACCCCCGACGCCGAACAAGCCCACTTCGCCCGCATCGAAACCGTCAGCACCCCCCAATGGGCCACCACACACACCGTACTGATCGGAGACGCCGCCCACGCCACCCCACCCAACATGGCACAAGGCGTCGCCATGGCCGCCGAAGACGCCCTCGTACTCGCCCGAACACTCACCGAACCCGGAACCGACCTCACCCACGCACTCACCCGCTACCAGCAACAACGCCAGCCCCGCACCACCTGGATCCAGGACCAGACCCGCAAACGCGACCGCACCAGAAACCTCACCCCCGCCCTCCGCAACTTCGTCCTACGCCGCGCAGCTGACAGGCTCTACGACACGGCCTTCGCCCCACTACGCGACACACCCTGACACCACACCCCACACACGCACCCCCTACGCGCAAGGAGCTTGTTCTCCTCGTGCACCGGCGATGCAACCCGACTGTGCGTGCGGGAGGCGATGTGCAGCCGAGATCGTAGTGCTGGCTGCCCGCGACATCCGGGGGGCCTGGGTGCGCCACCGATCCGCTGCTGGAGGGGGATGTGGTCGAGCACGGGCCCGCCCGGCGACACGACATCGCGTGCAAGACGCGCGAATTGAGTGATGGGACGCCGCGTTCCGCCCCGACGACGGAGTCGTCGTCCGTTTCGGAATCGTCTTCTGTCGGAAACCACTGAGGTCCCGTCACCGGGTCAGCTGCTCAGTGGTGCCCCGTTCAGTTCGTGGCGCCAGAGGATGTCGACCATGGCGTCGATGCCGGCGGTCAGGTGGCGTCGGTAGGTGCTGAAGGGAAGTCCCAGCCGCTCAGCGGCGGCCTCCTGGGTGGGCACCGCCTTGAAGTAGGTGGTGTCCACGGCCCGGTGGCGCTTCTCTCCAGTGCGGTGGTCCTGCAACAGCAGTCCCGCGGCCAGTTCCAGGACTCGGCGCAGGTCCCCTCCATGGCTCACACCGACCCTGCTGCGGCTGAGCGGGTTGTCCGCAAGGGTATGCGGCTGCCGCACGGCCCGCAGCGCGTCACGCACGGCTGCCTCGAACTCGGGCCGGGACAACACGACCAGCTCGGACTGGACCGCCGGCCCCTCGACGGAATCCTCGGAGGCACCGGAAAGCATGAGCACCGACTTGGACTCCAGCCACGCCTCAGCGGGCTCGGCACGCCAGTCATGGCCGAACAACCGGTAGGGATGTGCGCCGACCTGGGCGGCGTGTGCGGTGGGCAGCATGTCGAAGTGCCCGAGATGGGTGTTCCAGAAGCCGTCGTCCCGCATCACGATGAAGTGCCAGGCGAGCTTGTCGGAACGGAAGATCTCCGCCATCGCCCGCCACTGCATCAGCGTCATCGCCGCCGAGGGCCGCTGGTAGACCGGCGGGTACACGTTGAACCGGGACAGTGCCAGATGCTCACCCTCGCGCAGCGGAGTGTGCCGGCGCGCGTGTTCCCAGGCCTCGGTGACGACCGGGTCGATGTCCGTGCCGGTGGTGTCGGTGAGCCTGAGCCAGGCGCCGAAGGCGACTGCCTGGCCGGTCTGTGCCGAGAAGTACACGCGGAAGGCTCCGGGCTGGTGCTCCAGCCAGAAGCGCACGAGAGCGGCCGACTCACCGCCCTCCGCCTCCTCGGCCAGGTGTATGACGCGGTCGGTGTCGGCCGGTGTGTAGGGGCGTTCGTAGACCGCGCCCACGTCGCTCCAGGTGTGGAACCGGGACATGGAGCCGTCAGTGCGGTACAAGTACAGCAGCGCGCCGATCGCCGGGAGTACCAGCGGTTCGGGGGCGGCGCGCAGCCGCTCGAAGAGATGACTGCGCAGACTGCCGTGCAGGGCGGCGAAGCCCTCCGGGTCGCGCCAGCGCAGGTCAGCCTCGAGCGTCGCACGCACCACGTCGTGCGGGAACAGGCCATTCGCCGTCGACTCGATGAACGGCTGGGCGCGCAGCCAGGCGAACAGTTCCGGGGCACGGTCCCCTATCACGGCGGCCAGCAGATTCTCGGTGGAGACATGGGCGTGCGCACAGATCTCCAGAGCGTGCCGGTGGGCGGGGCTGGGAGGGTTGTCCACCAGCCGGGGCAGCAGCGTTTCGACGACATCGTGACCGGGCGACCACTGGGCGGCCGGGCCCTCCCCGTCGGCGACCACCGCCGCTGCGAGGGCGAGGGCGAGCGGGTGACCACCGGTGAAGGACAGCAGGTGCTGGTGGGCGCTCTTGGGAACGCCGCGGCTGTCCAGCAGCGCGGCGGCATCCTTGGGCGGCAGGTTGCGCAGGGCGCTGACGTGCAGCAGTTCGTGCCAGCCTGGGTCGGTGGTCCAGCGCGGATCAGGGGCTTGGCGCCCGGCGACGACCACGACCGTGCCCAGCGGCATCTGGGGCAGGAACTTCTCCCACAACCAGCCTTCCAGGCCCTGGCAGCGTTCGAAGGTGTCGACGGTGAGGACGGCTCCGGTGTTGTCGAGCACACCGGCGGCCGCCTGGGTGAATGCCTCTGGGGTGGGCGGGACGGTACGGCCGTCGACCTCGACGACGACGCGCCCGGCCTGCCTGGCCTCGTGCGCCATGCGGCGCAGCAGCATCGACTTGCCGATGCCGCCAGGGCCGTGCAGGAACTGCACGGGGGGTGCCCCGGGTTCCCCGGCGAGCGCGGAGCGGAAGATGGCCATCTCCGCGACGCGGCCCACGAAGGCGCGGTCACGCGCGATGCCCAGCCTGCTGCCCAGCACTCCGCCGTCGTTGTGCACCACGTGTCTGCCTTTCGCCCACCGTTTCCTCGCGTGTTCCGGCTTGTGGAACACCCTGCTTACTCTCGGTCTGCCGCCATTCTGGCAGGGCCCCGCAGGCAGCGGGCCGCGGGCCGACTCTACGGACTGCACGACGCGCGGCGACAGCCGGCTGTTTATGCCGGCGAAAGGTGGCTCCGCGATGGAGGTGGAGCATGCGCGTACTGGTGGTGGAGGACGAGGTATTCCTCGCGGAGATGATCGCCGAAGGGCTGCGTCGCGACGCTCTCGCCGTCGACGTGGCCCTGGATGGGGTGGAGGCCCTGCGCCGACTACGGTTCGTCCCCTACGACGCCAAGCCGTTTGCCTACGCCGAACTTCTGGCCCGGGTGCTGGCGCTGGGGCGGCGGGTCCTGCCAGCGGCGCCGCCCCTGCTGGAACGGGCCGGGGTCGCGCTGGACACCGCTCGCCGCACCGCGCATCGCGACGGGCAGCCGTTGCCGCTGTCACGCAAGGAGTTCGGAGTGCTGGAGTCCCTGATGCGTGCGAACGGTGCCCCGGTCAGTGTCGAGGATCTGATCGAGCAGGTGTGGGACGAGCACATCGGTTACGGCTCCACCGCGGTGCGGGTCACCATGAGCAAGCTCCGCGCAAATCTGGGTGATCCGCCGGCCGTCGTCACTGTTCCCGGCGTGGGCTACGGCATGGCCGGGCCGTGCTGAGCGGCGTGTCACTGCGCGGCGAGCGGGCCCGACTCACTCTCCTGTACGGAGGGCTGCTGGTGCTGGCCGGGGTCTTGCTGGCGGCGGGAGTGTACGTTTTCACCCAGCGCGGCCTGTCGTCGACGATCGACGACGCCGTTCGTACGTTGGCCGTGCAGGTGGAGCCCGAAATGGGCACGGCAGCGGGCGGCCCTTCGGTGCCGCCGGGCCGGGCCATCGCGGTGGCGCAGAACCCGGTGGCGGAGGCGGCCGAGACGGCGGCGCTGCGAGAGCTGCTGCCCATCTCGTCGGCCGCCCTCGGCTTGTACGCCGTCCTGTCGGTGCCGCTGGCCTGGTGGACAGCCGGCCGGGTGCTGCGTCCGGTGCGGGTGATCACTGAGGCGGCCCGTCGGCTGTCGCGGGAGAACCTGCACGAGCGGATCGCTCTGGCGGGGCCGCCGGGCGAGCTGAAGGAGCTGGCCGACACATTCGACGCAATGCTGGAACGGCTGGAACATCCAGTGGCTGCCCAGCAGCGGTTCGCCGCACATGCCGCGCACGAGTTGCGCACGCCGCTGGCCGTGCAGCGGGCGGCGGCGGAGATCGGACTGGCCGGGTCGCCGGACGCGGCGCGGGTGGCGCACATCCGGGAGCGGCTGCTGGAGGTGGCCCGGGACAGTGAGCGGATGATCGAAGGGTTGCTGGTGCTGGCCGCCTCGGACCAGGGGCTGCGCCAGCGCGCGCCAATGGCGCTGGACGAGGTGGCGGTCGCCGCGGTGGGTGCGTTGACAGCAGAGGCCGGGCAGGCGTCGGTGCGGGTGTCGGTGGAGACCTGTGCGTGGACGGTGACCGGGGATGCCGCTCTGCTGGACCGGTTGGTGCACAACCTCGTTGTGAACGGTATCCGACACGACGCGCCCGGAGGCCAGGTACGGGTACGGGTACGAACGGGCAAGGGGACGATCGAGGTGTCCGACACCGGCCCGGTGATTACCGAGAATGCCGTGCCGTCGCTGTTCGAGCCGTTCCGGCGCGGTGGCGCGGGCAGTCGGGGCCATGGGCTGGGGTTGTCGATCGTGGCGTCCATCGCACGCGCGCACGGAGGTGACGTACGGGCACGGGCCCACCCCTCGCCGGAGGGCGGCCTGACCGTCGTCGTACGGCTGCCCTGACCACGTGCTCCGCGCGCGGGGCCACGGTCAGGCGGTCTCCACCGGAAGACCCGCCAGGCGCCATTCCAGGACGCTGTCGCGCAGCCGGAAGGCCGCGCGCCCGCGCGCGGTGAGCAGCCGCACCGCTTCGTGGGAGCCGACGCAGTACTCGCCGCGGCAGTAGGCCACGACCGTAGTGTCGGGCAGCTCGTCCAGGCGCTCGGCGAGTTCTTCCAGCGGGATGGACACAGCACCGGGGAGGTGGCCGGCCGCGTACTCCCGGGTCGGACGCACGTCGACGACCGTGACCTGCCCGTCCTCGACCTCACGCAGCAGCTGCGCGCGACTGATCTCCTGCACGGGCGGGGCGTCGGTGTCCGCCGTCCCGGGTTCCTGCGGTGCCCGGCGGGAGAACAGACGGGTCCCGTTTTCCAGCCTGAGCCGGGCCGCCTCTACCTCGTCGACGTGCTCGCGCGCGACCTGCCGCAGTTTCAGGTACAGCTCGGCGACGTCGTCACCGGCGAGGGCGTAGACGATGTGCGTGCCCTGTCGCTGGGTGGTCACCAGGCGCGCGTTCTTCAGGGCCTGCAAGTGGGCCGAGGTGGTGGAGAGCTTGAGCCCCGCCGCCGCGGCCAGCGGCTCCACGGTGCACTCGCCCTGGGCCAGCAGGTCCAGCAGGTGGAGGCGGGCGGGGTGGGCCAGTCCCTTCGCCACGCGGGCGAACTGGTCGAAGACGCCGTCCAGGTGTTCCATCGCGCATCCTAACTTCCATATTCCATGTAATTATAGAATAGCATGGTCCGGGTCCTTCCGGCTGTCCCATGGTCGCTCCTGCCCGCGTGCGCCAGCGCAGCCGTCACGCGACCACCCCATTTGTCTACACAGAATCGAGCTTGCCGCATGAGAACGAAGACAGGTGCCCTGCCGGACACCACCGCCTCCCCCGGCCGCAACGCGCTGGCCGCCGCCATTGTCATGCTGGCGGTCTTCGTAGTGCCCACCTCCATCTCAGGCACCGCGGTCGCCCTGCCCGACATCGGTGCCGACACAGGTGCCGGCCTGATCTCCCTGCAGTGGGTGGTGAACGGGTTCAACGTCGCCTTCGCATGCTTCACCCTCGCCTGGGGCTCCCTCAGCGACATCATCGGCCGGGTCCGCGCCTTCGGCATCGGTGCCGCCATCTACGCGCTCGCCTCCCTCGCGAGCGCCCTGGCGCCCAACGCGCTCTTCCTGGACATCGCACGCGTCGCGGCGGGACTCGGCGGCGCAGCCCTGTTCTCGTGCGGCAGCGCCCTTCTCGCCATGGCGTTCACCGGCCCCGCACGGGACCGCGTCTTCGCCATGTTCGGTGCCGTCTCGGGCATCGGCATCGCCCTCGGCCCGTCCCTGTCCGGCCTGATGGCCGACCACCTCGGCTGGAGGTGGATCTTCGCCGCGCACGCCATAGCGGTCACGGCCGGACTACTGGCCCTGCCGTTCGCCACCCGTCATCTCACGTTCGTACGCCGGGAGGACACCCGGTTCGACATCCCCGGCACCGCGCTCTTCGTGACCGGCGTCCTGCTGCTGACCGTCGGCATCGTGCAGGCCTCCCAGTGGGGCTGGGGCGACATGCGCACCCTGGGTCTCTTCGCCGCGGCGGCCGTCGCCCTGGCCGTCTTCGCCTCCGTGCAACGCCGACGGGAACACCCCATGCTGGATCTGAGCCTCGTCACCGACCGCCGGGTACTGGCGCTGTCCCTGGTGCCCGTGGCCGCCTCGTTCGGCTTCATCACGATCATGACCTACCTGCCGAACTACCTGTCCACGGTGCGGGGAGCGTCCACCAGCGCCGCCGGCCTGACCATGGTGCTGCTCACCCTGCCGGTGCTCCTGTGTCCGCTGATCGCCGGGAAACTGGTCGCCCGCGGAGTCCCCGCCACCACCCTCCTCCTGGTCAGCGCCGCCCTGCTAGTGGTCGGTGACCTGTCCTTGCTGCTGTTTGGCGAGCACGTGTCCGTCGCTGTGGTGGCCTTGCCGATGCTCGTCACGGGCGCGGGCATGGGCCTGTCCGCCGGCCTTGTCGACGGACAGCTCCAGCACAGCGTCCCGCCGCACAAGGCGGGCATGGCGGCCGGCTTCCTCAACACCATGCGCCTGGGTAGCGAGGCCATCGCGGTCGCGATCTTCGGCTCCCTGCTCGCCACCTTCATCGCCATCCGCACCGAGGACGGGGCGCGTGCCGCGGACGCCGTCCCCGCGGACGTCGCCGACGACCTGGCCGCCGGCGACCTCTCGGCCGCCACGGAGCACGCGGCGGCCGCCGAACGCGCCGACTTCTCGTCGTTCCTGCGCCAGGCCTATGACTCGGCCTTCCACTCGATGCTGTGGCTGATGGCCGGGATCGGCCTGCTGCTGCTGGTGGTGATCTGGGCCCTGCTCCGGTCCCAGCGTCCCGCGCGTCGCGCCACTGCGCCCGAGGACAGCACACCGCGGGACACGACTCCGGCGGGTGTCTGACACCGGAACGAAGCAGAGGGCAGCGGAAGTGAACCGAACCCGCGCGATGGACGTAGGAACGGTCGCGAGTCCATTCCTGTCGGCTCGCGAGACCGGCCCCAACCGTACCCCCCGTCGGAAGGGGCCGGTCCACCTCCGCACCGCGAAGCCTCAGCGGCCGACCGCACCCTCCGAAGGACCAGCCGATGCCGCCCGCTGGCTCACTTCCGGCGTCACGTCCGCGCCCGGCACGCTGTCGTCACCGCCCACGCGACATCCCGCGATATGCAGGACTGCCACGATCACGAAACCTGCCAGGCGCAAGGCACGGCTCCGCCGCCTCCGCACGAGGCCCAGCCCAAGGCGGCCATAGTCGGCAGACACCACGCGCAGGACTCCTCTCACAGCGTTCACTCACGAGGCACCGATGCGGCACAGCCGTGCGGTCGCCGCTCACCCAGCGCGCACGCGGCCGTCGCAGCCAGGGGCACTTCGCCTTCTACGGCCGGTGAGCCGGCCCGGTTCACCGGCCGTACCGCGCTCAGCATTGAACCGAACGTCGGTTCTGATCGTCGGGTAAGTCAGCAGGCCCCGTCCTGGGGACGTGGGGGGCCTGGCGCGGTGGCCGCTGCCGCGCGCGGCTCTGCGCCGGTCGGGTTGTGGGGACCCTCCGGCGCAGAGCGGCCTGTTCCAGGCGGTCGCCAGTTCAGACGCCGGCGCCGATCGCGTCGAGCAGTTCGGCACGGCTCGGCCCCGGCTCGTCGTAACGCGGCAAGTCGCCGCCACCCAGCGTCAGGACCCGCTCGATCAGCCCGGTCTTCACGAAAGCGTCCTCCACGGTGCTGACCATGCAAGCCACCTCCGCGTAGGCACGCAGAATCTCAGGGTCCTGATTGCGTACCGCATGAAGGACGTTCCGCACATTCCAGTCAGGGTCATCGGTGACGTACCGCTCGCCTGCCAACTCCGCGTCGATCTCGGCCAACCGGTGGGTGTCCCAGGCATGGGTGCTCTCCCACAGCGGCATCTGCGCTTCGGCCCGTACCTCGTTGTAGTAGCGCCCGAGGTCGACCGCGTTGCTCACGCCCACCGTGCGGACCACGTCCCGCAGCTGTACCGCCTGCTGGAACCCTGCGGTCATCCCCATGCCGTACTGGGGGTTGGTGGTGGCCCAGGCGTCGCCTACGGCGATCACCCCAGTGGCCACGGGCAGTCCGTCATACAGGTAGTCGCGGACCCGGCTCTCAATGCCACCCAGCACCTGCACATCCGTCAGCGGCTCCCCCTTCGCCCAGTGCGAAGCCGTGGGATACAGCGCCATGACACGTTCCCAGACATCGTTGTTTCGAAGCTCGCGCAACTGCTGGTCACGCCCGGAGGTGCTCACCGTGACGGACCAGGTGTCGTTGTCACCCGGGCCGGTGATCAACGTGACGCCCGTGTGGAAGAGCAGGGGCCAGGGCAGCTGAGCAGGCATCTCACCGGACCCAGCACGGAAATAGCGGGTGTAGTAGCGGAAGCCGCTGTTGGCACGCCGCTCTGCGGGCGCGGCACCCAATCCGGTGAGCAGGGACGGCATGACGGTGTTGCGGCCCAGGGTGTCCACCACAAGATCGGCCTCGAAGGCCTCCCCGTTCTGCGTCGTCACACCCGTGACATGTGGCCGTCCCAGCGTCCTGGCACCGCCCGTCAGCAGCCCGGTCACGCGCGTACCGCACCGTATGGTGACGCCGGGCGTCGCTCGCGCCTCAGCGAACAGGGCCATCTCCATCACGGGTCGCCGTGCGGTGACGGTCTCGAACTTCACGTCTTCCTCGCGCCGCTCCCCCACGTTGCCCAACCCCCAGGCACCGCCGATCATGTTGTGCCTCCGGCCACCGAGGGACAGAAGGCGGTCCACCACACCGGGCAACTCCGCCTCCAGAACGTTGAAACCAGCAGGCATCAGGATGTGGGTGTGAGCGAACTGAGTGACTCCGGAACGCTTCCACTCTCCTCCGGTGAGGACGGAAGGTTCACGCGTGCTGCTGTGGTCGCGGTCCAGCACGGTGACCCGGTGCCCCTCCGCAGCAAACAGCATGGCGGTTGTCAGGCCCACCGGGCCAGCACCAAGGACGAGGATGTGCGTCATGTGGTTCTCCTAGTAAGGACTACTTCGCCACACCCTCGCCACGGGAACTGTTCATTCACCAGTTCATAGCGTTGTCCAATCTCCGCCCTGCCCCTTGGTGACCGCCCAGGCATGCAGCCACGCACCGGAATCGGTCATGAAGTGATCTGTTGAATGAGCAGTCGTTTAGGTCACCGTGGTCCCGCGTGCACTATCAGCGGAAGGTCAATGATGCGTGTCATGGTCCGCGGGACCGGTCCGGACGGGCTCCTGGCAGCCGTTCTCCTGGCAGACGACGGTCACGAGGTGACGGTCCTCGGCGAGGGATCCGCCGCCTGTCACGATCTGGCCGACAACGACATCCCTCACCACCTGCTGGTCCCGGCGGTGGCCCGCCTGCTGGAGCGGGAGACACCCGCCCTTGCCGGCGCGCTGACCGCGCTGGCCGGCAGGCAGCAGAGTTTCGAAGGGCGTCCCGGACACAGCAGGTCGCGCGGTTCCGGCACCGAGGTACACCTGTTGCCGAGCGCCGCGGTGCGGGAAACCCTGGCTGGCGCCGTGCAGCGCCATCCCAGTATCAGGTGGCTTCCGGACGCCGGAGCGGAGTCCCTGATCATGGGCAATGAGCTGCGTCCCGACCGCCCGCACGTGCGCGGAGTCCTCACAGACGACGGTCGCGCCCTCTTCACGGACGTCTGCGTCGACGCCGGCCAAGTGCCGATGGACGAACTACTCAGCGCCGCGGGCACACACGCCGGAAAGGACCGGGTGGGCAGGCTGGAGTCGAGGCTGTACACCCGACGCTTCGTACCGGCGGCCAACTCCGATTCCCCGGCGCCGGCCCCCTCTGTCGCCCTCTACGGCTTCGACAGCCTGTGCGTACGGGTCGTGCGCGCCTCGGACACCTGGACCGTCACCCTGTGCATCGGCGAGGGGGACGAGGAGATGTACTCGCTGGCCCAGCCCTCGGTCTGGGACCGCGTCACCGCCGCCCTCGGTCCGGTACTGGGACTGGAAGACGCCGTCCCCCTCCAAGGTGTGCGGACCTCCACGGCTGCCCGCGGCATGGGGCGCCGCATGCACATGCCCACAGTGCCGACCGTCACCGGCTTCGCCTCCGTGGGCACGGCCTGGGCCTCCTCCCATCCGCTGTACGGACCGCAGTTTTCCCTGGGGGCCCTGCACGCCGTCGTCCTACGGGACGCGCTGAGGGACACCCGGGACGCGAGCGCGGCGGACCGTACCGACCGCTTCGAGGAACTCACCGGCGCCTTCGTGGTACCGGTGCACCGCCGCATGCTGCAGTGGGAACTGCGGCTGCGCGGGCGCGAGAGCGCCGTAACGTCACCCCCTCCCGGCGGGGGCCGGCTCTCAGCCGTCACCCAGGAACTGCTGCGGTGGATCGACAACATGGAGGACGTCACCGGAACCTGGCGGGCCGCCGGTCCTGACCGCGCCCACCTGGTGCGGCTGACCGACCGAAAGCATTCCGGAGTCCGCAACACGCGCGGGCGCACGAGCGACGCCCATTGAACCCGCCGCCCTTTTGCAGAACCGGCAAGGCCACTTGCCCCACACGCAACGTATGCAACACGCTGATTTCACCAGCGTCTTTCCGGAGAACGAGGACCGCATCATGCCGCACACCCCGAACACCCCCCAGACCACCGAACAGTTCGACGTCGTCATCGTCGGCGGCGGCGCCGCGGGCCTGAGCGCCGCCCTCATCCTCGGCCGCTCACGCCGCAGCGTCCTCGTCATCGACGCCGGCGAACCCCGCAACGCACCCGCCGCACACATGCAAGGAGTACTGAGCCGCGACGGCATGCCCCCCTCGGAATACCTCGCCCTGGGACGCGAAGAGATCCGCACCTACGGCGCCCAGCTCCTCAACGACACAGTCACCACCATCACCCCCACCCACGACGGAGAATTCACCCTCCGCCTCGCCAACAACACCGACGTCCACGCACGACGCATCATCATCGCCACCGGCCTGGTCGACGAACTCCCCGACATCCCCGGCCTGCGCGAACGATGGGGCCGCGACGTACTCCACTGCCCCTACTGCCACGGCTGGGAAGTCCGCGACCAGAACTTCGGAGTACTCGCCCACCCCACCCTCGGCGCCCACCAAGCCCTCCTCCTCACCCAGTGGTCCAACAACATCACCCTCTTCCTCCACAACATCACCGAACTCCCCGACGGCCAGCAAGAACAACTCCACACCGCCGGCATCCCGGTCATCACCACACCCATCGCACAAACCCTCACCACCAACGACCACCTCACCGGCGTCCGACTCCAGGACGGCACCACCATCCCCCTCGACATCCTCTTCGCCGCAGGCACCCCCGTCCCACGCGACACCCTCCTCCGCGACCTCGGCGCACGCACCACCCCCACCCCCGTCGGCCCCTACACCGAAACCGACCCCACAGGACGCACCAGCATCCCCGGCATCTGGGCCGTCGGCAACGCCGCCGGCCCCACCGAACAAGTCGTCAACGCAGTAAGCGCCGGCTACCGAGCCGGACAAACCATCAACGCCGAACTCACCTTCCACGACCTCACCCACAAGACAAAAAACGCATAACACCCCCACCCACCACCCCACACCAACACCACACCCCCAACCCAATCCACCCCGGACGACAAAGCCACAGGCCAGGCGCCACAGCCACAAACACCGCCAACACCTCCAACCACTCCCCCACACGCAGGGCGGGTCTGTAGGCACTTCAGGAGGCGATGACATGACGTGGCACATACCTGAGAACGATCTGACCGCCTATGCGCGCGGTGAGTTAGCGACGCCCGCGCTTTGGTCCGCCGACGCGCACCTCGCCTCCTGCGGGCAGTGCCGACGAGTGCTGGCCCAAGTCAGCGATCCCGCTGCGCTTGACGCCGGATGGGAAAGGTTGAACGCCGAGCTGGACGCGCCGCGTCCAGGACTCTTGAGGAGACTGCTGGTGCGGCTCGGCGTAGTGGGGAACACCTCCCGATAACAAGACAGCGCACCGTCGGCGCATGCCCGCCAGGCCGGGCATGCGCCGACCAACGCGTCGCGGGACGCTCGGGACGCCGCGGGGAGCGCCTCGTCGTCGATGCGGACCGCGGTCACCCTCGCACCGTTCCTGATCCCGACAAAATCTGTTCGAGAGCGGGCACCAACTCATCCAGATTGGCATTTACCGGCATTCTCGGGTGAACCGGGCGGCCGGGGCGGACCGCTCGTCATGCCACGACGGCCGGACTCGCCGGCACGGGAGCACTCGGTGTCGGCCGGGACCCGTGGCTCGGGGCCGTCCGACGGCGCGTACATCTGGGCTTGATCCGCTTTGGCGGGCATCCGAGATCAGGGGTTCACCCCCGGGAGGATGTCCATCATGGAGAGCATGGGGAAGAAGAAGCCTCGCCCTCGTCACTCGTTCACGCCGGAGTTCAAGGCGGAGGTCGTCGAGCTGTGCCGCCGTGGTGACCGCTCGGTCGGTCAGATCGCCAAGGACTTCGATCTGACCGAGACCGCGGTGCGTGACTGGGTGAAGCAGGCCGAGGTCGATTCAGGCGAGCGGGACGGCCTGACCAGCAGCGAACGCGAGGAACTGGCCGCACTGCGGCGGGAGAACCACCGTCTGCGTGAGGACGTCGACATTCTCAAGCGGGCCACGGCCTTCTTCGCGAAGGAGACCCGGTGACGGTGCACCCGTTCATCGAGGCGGAGAAGCGTGCAGGTCACAGCGTCAAACGAGCGTGTGAGCTGCTGAAGGTCTCCCGGACCGCCTTCTATGCCAGCCGGGCTGCCAAGCCTGGTCCCCGCACGGTCCGTGACGCCGAATTGGCGGAACAGATCGCCGACGTTCACACGCGATCGAGGGGAACCCACGGTGCCCCGCGCGTCCATGCCGTGCTCAAGCGGGCAGGCGCCGGATGCGACCGCCGATGTGTCGCGCGGCTGATGCAAGCTGCCGGCCTGCAGGGCCGACACCGCAGACGACGGCACGTGACGACGATCCCCGATCCACGAGCTGCCCTACGGCCCGGTCTCGTCGTCCGGGACTTCCAGCCCGACCCCGCCGGCCTGGATGCCCGCTGGTGCGGTGACATCACCTACATCGCCACGGAGGAGGGCTGGCTCTACCTGGCCACCGTCATCGACATCGCCTCCCGTCGCGTGGTCGGCTGGGCGACGGCCGACCATCTGCGGACCGACCTGGTCGCCGATGCCCTCACGGCCGCCTGTCGAAAGCGCCGTCCCATCCGGCCGGTGATCTTTCACTCGGATCGTGGCTGTCAGTACCCCCGCCAGCAATTCGCCGCGCTGGCAGACCAGTTGGGGGTACGTCTGTCGGTCGGCCGCACCGGACAGTGCTGGGACAACGCACTCGCCGAGTCGTTCTTCGCCACCATCAACAGGGAGTTGCTCGGCGCCGTCTCCTGGCCCAGCCGGGCCGCCGCCCGCACCGCGATCTTCGATTTCATCGAGGGCTGGTACAACTTGCACCGCCTGCACAGCAGCCTCGGCTATCGCAGTCCCGCCGAATACGAGACCGCACTCGCAGCCTGACCACCACACCGATGTTGTCCGTCAAGCGGCACAAGCTCACATCGCGACCAGGTCGAGCAGCGGCAGCACCTCGCCGAACTGCTCGTACTACTCACGGCAGAAAGCGCAGCCGCGCATGTGGTCGTCGACCGCGGTGCGCTCGGGTTCTTCCAGTGAACCGAACACACGGGCGACAAGGGCGGGACATGCCTGCTCGCAGTCCACGGGGGCCTCCAGAATCGGACAGAACGCACCCGCAGCGACAGTCGGGTGACCACTTCCCCCATTGCCCTGTCCAGCCTCGGCGCCCTCCATGCGCGGTGTTTGAAGTCCTTGCTCGATGGCTGAGCCTTATTCCGCGCTGTACGGTGAGCCACGTCAGTCACTGCCTGCGCCCCGGGGTACCGCTTCGGCGCACGGCTCTTAGTCGGTGGAGGATATCCGGGATCCGGTGTCCCTGTGGATGGGGACGGGCCAGCTGTAGGGCTTGGCGCCAAGCCGTCGCCGCCTCCTCCCGGTGACCGGCGCCCCAATGGCTGTCTCCCAGTCTGAGCAGGGTTCCGACCTGGTGGAAAGAGTCACCGCAGCGCTCCAGGCGCTCCAGCGCGAATCGGTAGCACAGAACGGCCTGGCGGTGGTCGCCGAGTTCCTGATGGATGAGGCCGACGCTGTCCCAGGCGTAGGCCTCGCGCTGCGGGTCGCGCAGGCGGCGGAACACAGCGATGGAGCGACCGCACAACGGCAGTGCTTCCCAGAGCCGCCCTTGCACAGCCAGCAGCCAGCCGAGAGTGTTGCTGGCGTCGGCCTCCAGTGGGCGGTCCTGCTGCTGCCTGGCCAGGTGCAGGGCACTGCGGGCCACACGGACGGCCCAGTAGTCATTGCCGGTGCGGTGCAGCAACGACGATAGGTTGAGCAGAAGCAGCACGCGCTCAGCCCGGTCCGGTACGTCCCCCAGGCTGGCCGCAGCGACAGCCAGGTACTCGACCGCCTCAGTATGCCTATCAATGCGCACCAGACAACCCGCCAGCGCGCGGGCCGCCCTGGCGAGGGCTAGCCCGTCCCCGATCTGTCGCGCCGCGAGCACAGCCATCTTAAGGTGGTCAGTCGCCTCCGCGGGACGGCCGCACGCGTCGGCGTACCCCTGAAGACGCCAGGCGAGGAGCGTGGCATGGCGGGGGAATCGGTCGTGAGCGGCCTGCCGGAGCACTCTGGCCAGAACCGTCCGCTCAGCTTCGTACCAGGCGGAAGCCTGCCGGGACGCGCACACCCCCTTCAGCACAACGCCGGGAGCGGGCGGAGGCAGCCCGGTGCTGGGCACGTGGCACAGGCTCGGGCCTTCACCCGGCATGCTGTGCAGGTAGTGGTCGTACATGCGGACGGCGGCTGCCTTGCGGGATCGGTTGTCGACATGGACGTTGAGCAGCTCGCGTGCGTGCCGGTGGAGCAAAATGTGCAGATCGTAGCGCTCGGGGGCCGTTTCACGTATCAGATGAGCGCGGGTCAGCTCCCCGAGCAGGCACTCGGTCTCTTCGTGGGATAAAGCGGCCAGGCTAGCCGCAGCAGCAACCGAAAAGTGCGGGCCAGGATGCAAAGACAGCAAGGCGAAGAGCCGGAGACTCTGTGGGGCCAGACTCCGCGTTGAGCGGGAGAACGTCTCACGCAGGTTGGTGGCTGGGTCGGGACCGGCAAAAGGGTCCAGGCCGCGCCGGGAGTCGGCAAGCCGGCTGGCGAGCTGCTTCAGACTGGTTCGAGGGCGCAGAGCGGCTTGCGCGGCGACGACGGAGACTGCGAGCGGCAGACCGCCGCAGTGGCGCACGAGGGTGTCGGCGGCGGCCGGCTCGACAGTGACCCGACGTTCACCAAGCCGCAGTGTCAGCGCCTGCCTGCTGTCGCGCAACGCGGGCACGTCCAGCGCCAAGGTGTGCGCACCTGCCGTGCTCATCAACCCCAGGAGCTGGTTGCGGCTGGTGATCACGACCATGCAGGACGGTGTCCCGGGAATAAGGGGGCGGACCTGTTCCTCATCCCGTGCGTCGTCGAGAACCATGAGCAGTCTCCGCCCGGCGAGCTGAGTGCGGAGCAGGGCAGCGCGTTCCGCAGCGTCGGACGGTACGGCTGCAGCGGGAACCCCAAGTGCGGTGAGGAAGGACCGCAGGACGTCAGCCGATGCAGCGGGGCCATCCTGGACCGCATGCGCGCGCAGGTCCGCGTACAGCTGGCCGTCGGGGAACCGGTCGAGAACGCTGTGGGCGAAGGCCAGCACGAGGGCTGTCTTGCCCACACCGGGCATGCCGCTCACCGACACGACGGACGGCGCCAACGCGCCTTCCCCTGATGCCCGGGGCAGCAGCGCCCGCAGAACATCGAGTTCGTCACGGCGGCCAGCGAAGAATGCAGGGGCAGCGGGCATCTGGGCAGGACGGGACAACGCGGTGGCGGCCGCGAACGTCGGAGGGAGGGAGCCTGCCTTCGTCGGGCGGTTCCTGCTTACGACCGCACCGGGCTCATGTCCTGCGGGCGTGCGCTGGGGGTGCCTCTCCTCTTGCTGTGCTGGCGGAAGGGCTCCCACAGCGGTCAATGAACTGCGCCTGACGAACTCAACATCATGGCGCAGGATGGCATCCTGCAAGGCGGCCACCGCCGGTCCCGGGCTGACTCCCAGATCCTCCGACATGGTTTTACGTAGACGCTCCAAGCAGGCCAGAGCGTCGGTGTGCCGTCCGGCAAGGTAAAGGCCGCACAGCAGCAGGTTCCACGCCACCTCACGATACGGCTGGCCGCCTGTGAGGGACTCCGCCGCTGACACAGCCTGCCGGATGTCACCGTTGTGCAGGAGGGCAGCGATGTGAAGTTCCTCCGCGGCTACCCGGGCGTCCTCCCACCGTGCCGCCCACAGCGCAGTGAAGTGGTAGTCACGGGCGTCCTCAAGAGGGGCGCCCCGCCATAGTGAGAGGGCTTGGCGGACGTGGGTGCGGGCCTCACGGGGCCGCCCGGTCGCGAGGTAACGGCCAGCGCGCAGCACACCCCGTTCGAAGCGGACGGTGTCTCGAGCCTCTTCCGGGACGCGCAGGGCATAGCCCTTCGCCTCCCGCACCAGCACATGGGCTCGGTCATGGGGTGGGCGGTCGGGTTCCAGGGCAGCCCGCACGCGGCTGATCTCCGCTTGCAGAGAGGATTGGGCCCGGGCGGGCGACCGCCCGGGCCACAGATCCTCGCAGAGGCGGTCACCCGGGACGACGCGCCCGTCCTCGATCAGAAGTCGGGCCAGTAGTGCCCGCCTCTTGGGTGGGCCGAGATCGATCTCGGTACCGGCCCGCACGACCGACACCGGGCCGAGCAGGGCGTAGCGGAGATCGTCCCACCGACAGGAGTCTGGTGTGTTGCGTCCTTCGTTCACCGTCTTGTCCTCGCCCATCCACCCCGCTGCACGGCCTACCGTTCCGCTCTGGTGCGGCGAGCGGGATGTGTTCGTCTGGGGCTACGAGGAAATCGCTGCGGAGGTTCGGTCGGCGTCACATGAGCGCCGGACTTAGTACTGCACCGGTGCTTGTTCTGAGTGTTGGGCAGTTTTCAGGGTCTGTGTCCACGGCGTTTGAAGTGGCTGAGCCGAGCTTGATACTGCCGTCTGCGGCGCCACGTCGACCAGTGCAGGATGTGGTCGGCCGGGGTGGACCGGCGGTTGGTGAGTCGGGTGATCAGGCGTCGGATCTCGGCGAGGCTGCGGTGGATGAACTGGGAGGATCCGTTTCTGCTTTGTCCGCGTCCAGCTGTCGGGCGCGCAGGACGGTCAGGCAGGCGTGGGCGGCCATGGCCAGGGTCATGTGGCGGTGCCGGCCGGGACAGCGGCGGACCTGGTAGTCGTCCAGGCCGCACTCCTGCTTCGCGGTCTGGAAGCATTCCTCCACCGCCCAGCGGCTGCCCGCGACGCGGATCAGCTCGTCCAGCGTGGTGCCGGCGGGGCAGTAGGCGATGTAGTAGGAGATCTCGTCCGGGCGGCTGACGCTGCGGCGGGCGAGGACCCAGTGCCGGCGGTCCTCGCGGTGCCAGGGGCCGCACCTCGACGCGGGCCCAGTCATAGATCCGCCGGCCGTGGGCTCCCTCACCGCAGGAACGGCGTTTCCACTTCTGCCGCGGCAGGCCGGGAAACAGGTCGTGGACGGGATGGTCGATGGACCAGCGCGTGACGACCGTGCCGTGGCGGGTGGTGGCCATGACGTGGAAGACGTCCGCCTGCTCCAGCCCGTAGCGCCGGCCTTTGCTGAAGCCGTAGGCGGCGTCCGCCGTGACCCACCGGAACGGGACCTTGTCGGCGATGGCCCTGCGGACCATCGCCTTGGCCATGGCCACCTTCGTGGCGAAGGCGACACTGTCGTCGATGCCGGCCCGGCGGCAGCGGTCCCGGTCGTCCGTCCAGGAGGTGGGCAGATACAACCTGCGGTCGATCAGAGTGCGTCCGCGGCTCGTGGCGTAGGCGAGGAAGCGCCGATCTGGCAGTTCTCGGTGCGTCCGGCGGTACCGGAGCACTGCCTTTGCACGCCGGCCGAGCGGATGCCCTTCTTCAGGAACCCGGTGTCGTCGACGATCAGGACGGCATCTGGGTCTCCGAGGTGTTCGACGACGTAGTCGCCTACGTCGTCCAGGACCTCGTCGGCATCCCACTCGATGCGGTTCAGCAACCGCTGGATGCGATCGGGCCCCGCGTGCCCGGCCTCCTCCGCCAGCGTCCAGCCGTTCTTCCGCTCCAGCGGCGCGACCAGCCCCCGCATGTACGCCAGCGCTGACTGACGCGGCTCCTCCCGGTTGAACCGGTGCACGAACCGCTCATGCACTGCGTCGAGTTCACCCGCCCACAACCTGACATCAGCAAGGTCCCCACCCATGACCACATCAACGACCGAGCTGGCCAGCAGTCACGACAAGCACCGTTGCAGTACTACGTGGAGCTGCGTTGCACTCCAGTCGACGAGGTGGCCGGTGTATCCGCCGTCGGCCCAGATCCGTGACAGCCGCCCGAAGCGGCCCTTGGCCGCCGGCAGCAGGATGCGGGCGGCGTCCCGGTCGGTGGTCGAGGCAGGTGTGACCAGCACGGCCGGCAGCAGCCCGAGCGTGTCGGTGAGCAGGTGACGCTTGCGTCCGTTGATCTTCTTCCCGGCGTCGAAGCCGCGCGAGGCGTGGGTGATGGTGGCGTCCGCCGTCACCGACTGTGAGTCGATGACGGCCGCACTCGGCTCCTGATCACGGCCCTCGGCCTCGCGGACGGCCTCGCGCAGCCGGTCGTGCAGCTCGGCGATCAGGCCCGCATCCCGCCAGCGGGCGAAGAAGGCATACACGCGCGGCCAGGGCGGGAAGTCGGACGGCAGCGCCCGCCATGTGATGCCGTTGTCGACGAGACGGCGGATCGCGTCGATCATCTGCCGGTGGCAGCAGTCCTCCGGCCGTCCGCCCCGGCCGGTCAGCCATCCCGGCACCGGCAGCAGACCCCGCACCCGCGCCCACTCGGCATCGCTCATGTCCGAGCCGTACCGGGGCCGACCTCCCGGCTGGTCGGCCGCATTCCCGAACCTGTGGGCGAGACAGTCGCACTCAGGAGTGGTCGGACTGGACCCGGCAACCGTGACCACGCGGCACTTCGACAACAGGGCCTCTTGCTCCTCGCTGGACTCGACATCCGCGAGCTACCAAGAGGCCCTTCTTCTATGCATCCGCACCGCCGGACTCACCCGGGCCAGGCCCCTGTTCGAACCTCACCGACCACCCGAGCGGATAGAGAACAGCCAGTCAGACGTTGGGGACGGTGGGGAAGTCGAGTTCGGTGTTGGCCCAGCGGTTGAAGGTGTTGGTGTAGGTGTTGAGGGCGATGTGGAGGGGTAGTTCGGCGAGTTCGGTGTCGGTCCATCCGGCTTGCTGGGCGGTCTTCCAGTTGGTGTCGCTGACCACGCCGACCTGTGCCACTGCTTC
>NZ_JAGMUE010000222.1:51810-57865 GCF_019049165.1 Streptomyces sp. AC627_RSS907 | reverse complement strand
GGTCCCGTGTCGGCGGACGGGTCGGTGTCGGCGGATGGTCCCGTGTCGGCGGACGGTCCCGTGTTGGCGGACGGCCCCGTGTCGGCGGACGGGCCCGCGTCGGCGGATGGCCCCGTGTCGGCGGACGGGCCCGCGTCGCCGGACGGCCCCGCGTCGGCGTACAGCTCCGTCAGCCGCCGCGCGTCCCGCGCGAACCGTTCCCGCAGGGTCGCGGGTGCCAGCACCCGCGCCTCCGGCCCGAGGGCCGTCAGCTGGGCGTGGGCGACCTCCTCGGACTCCACGGGCAGCGTCACCGTCACCCACCCGTCCGCGTCCGGCGCGTCCGCGTTCTCCAGCGCCTCCCGGGCGGCCGGCGCGTCGACGGCGTGCGGCAGCCTCCGCACGCCCGCCGCCGACAGCCGCACCACGACCTCGGTCCGCAGGATCGACCGCGCGAACTGCGCGGCCCGCTCCGCCCAGAACGCGGGCAGGTCGAAGTCGTCGTCCCGGGCGAAACGGTCCTCGCCCGTCTCCACCGCCGTGAACCGGTCGACGCGGTACACGCGGAAGGGCCCGCCGCCCGCCTCCCGCGCCACCCGCGCGCACAGGTACCAGACGCCCGCCTTCAGCACGAGCCCGTACGGCTCCAGCTCCCGGACGACCTCGTCCTCCCCGCGCCGGTAGCGCGCGGTGATGCGCCGGTCGTCCCAGACCGCGTCCGCGACCGCCGGCAGCAGCCCGGGCGTCGCGGGCTCCCGGAACCAGTTCGGCGCGTCCAGGTGGAAGCGCTGCGCCGCCGTGCGGGAGGCGTCCCGCAGGGAGGGCAGCAGGGCGGCGGACACCTTCAGGCGGGCCGCCGACGCCGCGTCCTCCAGGCCCATCTCGCGCAGCGCCCCCGGCACCCCGGACAGGAACAGCGCCTCGGCCTCGCCCCGGGCCAGCCCGGTCAGGCGGGTGCGGTACCCGCCGATCAGCCGGTAGCCCCCGGCCCGGCCCCGCTCCGCGTACACCGGCACGCCCGCCTCCGACAGCGCCTGCGCGTCCCGCGTCACGGTCCGCTCCGACACCTCCAGCTCCCGGGCCAGCTCGGTGGCGGTCATGGCCGGGCGGGACTGGAGGAGCAGCACCATCTTGATGAGGCGGGCGGCACGCATCCCCACATCATGCAGGAGAACGCGGGAGGCCCCCGCCGCGGCGGGGGCCTCCTCACCTCATGTCCGGCCTCTACAGGCCGTAGCGCTCGCGCGCTTCCTTCACGGCCGTCGCCTTGACCTCACCGCGCTTGGCGAGCTGGGCCAGGGCCGCGACCACGATGGACTCGGCGTCCACACCGAAGTGGCGGCGGGCGGCGTCACGCGTGTCCGACAGACCGAAGCCGTCGGCGCCCAGCGAGGCCCAGTCCTGCTCGACCCACTGCGCGATCTGGTCCGGGACCTGGCGCATGTAGTCGGAGACCGCGAGCACCGGGCCGTCGGCGCCCTGGAGCGCCCGCCGGACGTACGGCACCCGCTCCTCGCCGCGCAGCAGCGCCGCGTCGGCCTCCATCGCGTCCCGGCGCAGCTCGGTCCAGGAGGTCGCGGACCACACGTCGGCGGCCACGCCCCACTCCTCGGCGAGCAGCTGCTGCGCCTTCAGCGTCCAGTGGATCGCCGTACCGGAGCCCAGGAGCTGGATGCGCGGGGCGTTCGCGGCCGGGGTCAGACCCGCGGACTCCGCCGTGTTGAAGCGGTACAGGCCCTTGACGATGCCCTCGTCGACGCCGGGGACGGACGGCTTGGCCGGCTGCGGCATCGGCTCGTTGTAGACCGTCAGGTAGTAGAAGACGTTCGGGTCCTCGTCCGGGGCCGCCTCGCCGTACATGCGGCGCAGACCGTCCTTGACGATCGTCGCGATCTCGTAGGCGAACGCCGGGTCGTACGTCACCGCGGCCGGGTTGGTCGCCGCGATGGCGGGGGAGTGACCGTCCGCGTGCTGGAGACCCTCACCGGTCAGCGTGGTCCGGCCGGCCGTCGCGCCGACCAGGAAGCCGCGGCCGAGCTGGTCACCGAGCTGCCACATCTGGTCGGCCGTGCGCTGCCAGCCGAACATCGAGTAGAAGATGTAGAACGGGATCATCGCCTCGCCGTGCGTCGCGTACGACGTCGAAGCGGCGATGAAGTCGGCCATCGAACCGGCCTCGGTGATCCCCTCGTTGAGGATCTGGCCGTTGGTGGCCTCCTTGTAGTACATCAGCTGGTCGCGGTCGACCGGCTCGTACGTCTGGCCCTTGGGCGAGTAGATGCCCAGAGACGGGAAGAGGCTCTCCATGCCGAAGGTGCGCGCCTCGTCGGGGACGATCGGCACCCAGCGCTTGCCCGTCTCCTTGTCGCGGACCAGGTCCTTGACCAGGCGGACGAACGCCATCGTGGTGGCGACGCTCTGCGAGCCGGAGCCCTTGTCGAAGGACGCGAACGCCTTGTCGGCGGGCGCGGGCAGCGGCGCCAGCGGGTGCACGCGGCGGGCCGGGGCCGGACCGCCCAGGGCGGCGCGGCGCTCCTGGAGGTAGCGGACCTCGGGGGAGTCGGCGCCCGGGTGGCCGTAGGGGACCACACCGTCGACGAAGTCGCTGTCCTTGATCGGCAGGCCGAGCAGGTCGCGCATGTCCTTGAACTCGTCCACCGAGAGCTTCTTCATCTGGTGGTTGGCGTTCTTGGACGCGAAGCCGCGGCCGAGGGTGTGACCCTTGACCGTCTGGGCCAGGATCACGGTCGGCGCGCCCTTGTGGGCGAGCGCCGCCTTGTACGCGGCGTAGACCTTGCGGGACTCGTGACCGCCGCGCGAGTAGTGGAAGCACTCGAGGATCTTGTCGTCGCTCAGCAGCTTCGCCATCTCGACGAGCGCCGGGTCCTTGCCGAAGAAGTCCTCGCGGATGTAGGCGGCGTCGCGCGTCTGGTACGTCTGCACCTGCGCGTCCGGTACCTCGCGCAGCCGGCGTACCAGCGCGCCCGTGGTGTCGAGCTGGAACAGCTCGTCCCACGCCGTACCCCACAGCGACTTCACGACGTTCCAGCCGGCGCCGCGGAAGAGGGCCTCCAGCTCCTGAACGATCTTGAAGTTGGCGCGGACCGGACCGTCGAGGCGCTGCAGGTTGCAGTTGATGACGAAGGTCAGGTTGTCCAGGCCCTCGCGGGAGGCGAGGGTGAGCGCGGTGGTGGACTCCGGCTCGTCCATCTCGCCGTCACCGAGGAACGCCCACACGTGGGAGTTGGTGAGGTCCTTGATGCCGCGGCTGGTCAGATAGCGGTTGAACCGCGCCTGGTAGATCGCGGAGATCGGCCCGAGGCCCATGGAGACGGTGGGGAACTCCCACAGCCAGGGCAGGCGGCGCGGGTGCGGGTAGGACGGCAGGCCGTTGCCGCCGGCCTCGCGGCGGAAGTTGTCGAGCTGCTCCTCGCTCAGCCGGCCGTCGAGGAAGGCGCGGGCGTAGATGCCGGGGGAGGCGTGGCCCTGGACGTAGAGCTGGTCACCCGAGCCGTCCCCCTCCTTGCCCTTGAAGAAGTGGTTGAAGCCGGTCTCGTACAGCCAGGCCGCGGAGGCGAAGGTGGCGATGTGGCCGCCGACGCCGTACTTGCTGCCACGGGTCACCATCGCCGCCGCGTTCCAGCGGTTCCAGGCGGTGATCCGCTGCTCCATCTCCTCGTCGCCGTCCACAGCGGGCTCGTCGGCGGTCGGGATGGAGTTGACGTAGTCCGTCTCGAGGAGCTTCGGCAGCGCGAGGCCGGCGCCCTCGGCGCGCTCCAGTGTGCGGCGCATCAGGTACGCGGCACGGTGCGGCCCGGCCGCCTTGGTGACGGCGTCCAGGGAGGCCTGCCATTCGGCGGTCTCCTCCGGGTCGCGGTCCGGGAGCTGGTCGAGCTCGCTCGGCTGGATGGCTTTGGGGTCGGTCATGTCGCCGCCTTCCTCAGTCGAAGGGGGTTCCCTCATCGGCAAGGGTTCGGGGGTGCCCTAGGTCTTTGGCAGGACAGGGCTGGGGCTCTGGTGGAAGCCCGCTGGTGACTGTAACCCCCTGATCGATGATCGATCAAAGGATTGAGTGGCAAAACCTCTCGATCTCGAGAAAGTCGGCACGCGGTGCCTCCGGCGGTGGCACGGGGTGACGGTTCCATTCGGGGATCTGTGCAGGTGAGGCGGGGTGGGCGCGGATGAGCCCGGGGGCTCTGGGGGGCAGCCCCCGGGCCCCCTGGGCAGGGCAGGGGCGGCGGGGACGAGAAGGGTCAGGCGCGGGGCGCGCAGCCCAGGACGTGGGACTTGACCAGCTCCGCGATACGCGGGTCCCGGCGCCGGAACGCCGCCACCAGTTCCTCGTGCTCCTCCGCGTACGACTGCTGCACCGTGCCCAGCCACCGTATCGACAGCGCCGTGAACACCTCGATGCCCAGGCCCTCCCAGGTGTGCAGCAGCACCGAGTTGCCGGCCGCGCGCACCAGCTCCCGGTGGAAGCCCACCGTGTGCCGGACCTGGCCCGTCCCGTCGGACGCCCGGTCGGCCTCGTACAGGGCGGCGACGTGGGGCTCCAGGGCCGAGCAGTCCACGGCGAGCCGCTCCGCCGCCAGCTCCGCCGCGATGGCCTCCAGGCCGGCCCGGACCGGGTAGCTCTCCTCCAGGTCGGCGGCGGTCAGGTTGCGCACCCGCACGCCCTTGTTCGGCGCCGACTCGATCAGCCGCAGCGACTCCAGCTCGCGCAGCGCCTCCCGCACCGGCGTCTGGCTGACCTCCAGCTCGGTCGCGATCCGCCGCTCCACGATCCGCTCGCCCGGCTGCCAGCGTCCGCTGATGATCCCTTCCAGGATGTGCTCGCGGATCTGTTCGCGCAGCGAGTGGACGACGGGCGCGGTCATGAGAGCTCCTTCGGGAGGGGCCCCTTCGGCCCCCTGGGGCGTTGACGCTTAGACAATACGGCCGTCACGGTGCGCGGAAGGGGCGCACGGGGGCGCTTTCACGCAGGTGAGACGAGACTTACACAGCGCGACGTACCCCGGACACGACGGTGCCCCCGCCCGGAGAGTTCCGGGCGGGGGCACCGTACAGGCACACCGACAGGGGGGTTACAGGCCGAGCTCGACCTCGAACTCGCCCGCCTCCAGGATGGCCTTGACCGCCGTCAGGTAGCGGGCGGCGTCGGCGCCGTCCACCAGGCGGTGGTCGTAGGACAGGGTCAGGTACGTCATGTCGCGGATGCCGATGACCGTGCCCTCCTCCGTCTCGATGACGGCCGGGCGCTTGACCGTGGCGCCGATGCCGAGGATGGCGACCTGGCCCGGCGGCACGATGATCGTGTCGAACAGCGCGCCGCGCGAGCCGGTGTTGCTGATGGTGAAGGTCGCGCCCGCCAGCTCGTCCGGGCTGATCTTGCTGGCCCGCACCTTGCCCGCCAGGTCGGCGGTCGCCTTGGCGATGCCGGCCAGGTTGAGGTCACCGGCGTTCTTGATGACCGGGGTCATCAGGCCCTTCTCGGAGTCCACCGCGATACCGATGTTCTCGGTGTCGAAGTAGGTGATGGTCCCCTCGGCCTCGTTGATCTTGGCGTTGATCGGCGCGTGCGCCTTCAGCGCCTGGGCCGCGGCCTTGACGAAGAACGGCATCGGCGAGAGCTTGACGCCCTCACGGGCCGCGAACGCGTCCTTGGCGCGGGCGCGCAGCTTCATCAGGCGGGTGACGTCGACCTCGACGACCGACGACAGCTGGGCCTGCTCGTGCAGCGCCTTGACCATGTTGTCGCCGATGACCTTGCGGATGCGCGGCATCTTGACGGTCTGGCCGCGCAGCGGGGAGGCCTCCAGGACGGGGGCCTTCCTCGCGGCGGGCGCCGCGGGCGCGGGCGCCGAGGCCGGAGCCGGGGCGGCCGCCTTCGCGGCCTCGGCGGCGGCGATGACGTCCTGCTTGCGGATACGGCCGCCGACGCCGGTGCCCTTGACGGTGGACAGGTCGACGCCGTTCTCGGCGGCGAGCTTGCGCACCAGCGGGGTGACGTAGGCACCGTCGTCCACCGGCTGGGCGGCGGCCGGGGCGGCCGGAGCGGCGGCCGGGGCCGGCGCGG
>NZ_JAGMUE010000222.1:0-51659 GCF_019049165.1 Streptomyces sp. AC627_RSS907 | reverse complement strand
GTCTGCTGCGGCGCGGGCGCCGGGGACGCCTGCGGAGCCGGAGCGGCGGGAGCCGGAGCCGGAGCGGCCGGCGCGGGAGCCGGGGTGGGAGCAGGAGCCGGGGCGGGCTGAGCCGGAGCCGGGGTGGGCTCGGGCTGGGCCGGGGCGGCCGGAGCGGCGGGGGCGGCGGCCGGAGCGGCACCGGCCGCGCCGATGACGGCCAGCTTGGCGCCGACCTCGGCCGTCTCGTCCTCGCCGACCACGATCTCCAGCAGGGTGCCGGAGGCGGGGGCCGGGATCTCGGTGTCGACCTTGTCGGTGGACACCTCGAGCAGCGGCTCGTCGGCCTCGACGCTCTCACCGACCGACTTCAGCCAGCGGGTGACGGTGCCCTCGGTGACGGACTCGCCCAGCGCGGGCAGGACCACGTCCGTGCCCTCGGCGGAACCGCCGCCACCCTGGCCGGCAGCGGCCTGGGCGGTGGGAGCGGGCGCCGGGGCGGCCTGCTCGGTGGACGGGGCGGCCGGCGCCGGCTCGGGAGCCGGCTCGGCGACCTGCTGGGCGGCCGGAGCGGCCTCGGCAGCCGGTGCGCCGGAGCCGTCGTCGATCAGCGCCAGCTCGGCGCCGACCTCGACCGTCTCGTCCTCGGCGACCTTGATGGAGGACAGCACGCCGGAGGCGGGGGCCGGGATCTCGGTGTCGACCTTGTCGGTCGAGACCTCGAGCAGCGGCTCGTCGGCCTCGACGCGCTCACCCTCGGCCTTCAGCCAACGGGTGACGGTGCCCTCGGTGACGCTCTCGCCGAGCGCCGGAAGGGTTACGGAAACCGCCATGGTTTCGGTTGCTCCTTAGGAATTGCGGAAGTCTGTGTCGTCGCGCCCAGTGACCGAGGGTGGTCAGTCGTGGGAGTGCAGCGGCTTGCCGGCCAGCGCCAGGTGCGCCTCGCCGAGCGCCTCGCTCTGGGTCGGGTGGGCGTGGATGAGCTGGGCCACCTCGGCCGGCAGCGCCTCCCAGTTGTAGATCAGCTGGGCCTCGCCGACCTGCTCGCCCATGCGGTCGCCGACCATGTGGACGCCGACCACGGCACCGTCCTTGACCTGGACGAGCTTGATCTCGCCCGCGGTCTTGAGGATCTTGCTCTTGCCGTTGCCGGCCAGGTTGTACTTCAGGGCGACGACCTTGTCCGCGCCGTAGATCTCCTTGGCCTTGGCCTCGGTGATGCCGACGGAGGCGACCTCGGGGTGGCAGTACGTCACCCGGGGCACGCCGTCGTAGTCGACCGGGACGGTCTTCAGACCGGCCAGCCGCTCCGCCACCAGGATGCCCTCGGCGAAGCCGACGTGCGCGAGCTGGAGGGTCGGGACGAGGTCGCCGACGGCGGAGATGGTCGGGACGTTGGTCCGCATGTACTCGTCGACGAGGACGTAACCGCGGTCCATGGCGACCCCGGCCTCCTCGTAGCCCAGGCCCTGCGAGACCGGGCCGCGGCCGATGGCGACGAGCAGGACCTCGGCCTCGAACTCCTTGCCGTCGGCGAGGGTGACCTTGACGCCGTCCTGGGTGTACTCGGCCTTCTGGAAGAAGGTGCCCAGGTTGAACTTGATGCCCCGCTTGCGGAAGGCGCGCTCCAGCAGCTTGGAGCTGTTCTCGTCCTCGACGGGCACGAGGTGCTTGAGGCCCTCGATGATGGTGACGTCGGTGCCGAAGGACTTCCACGCGGAGGCGAACTCGACGCCGATGACGCCGCCGCCCAGCACGATCGCGGACTTGGGCACGCGGTCCAGGACCAGGGCGTGGTCGGAGGAGATGATCCGGTTGCCGTCGATCTCCAGGCCCGGCAGGGTCTTCGGCACGGAGCCGGTCGCCAGCAGCACGTGGCGGCCCTGGATCCGCTGACCGTTGACGTCCACCGAGGTCGGGGAGGACAGGCGGCCCTCACCCTCGATGTAGGTCACCTTGCGGGAGGCGACCAGACCCTGCAGGCCCTTGTACAGGCCGGCGATCACCTCGTCCTTGTACTTGTGCACGCCCGCCATGTCGACACCCTCGAAGGACGTCTTGACGCCGAACTGCTCGCCCTCGCGGGCCTGGTCGGCGATCTCGCCCGCGTGCAGCAGGGCCTTGGTGGGGATGCATCCCTTGTGCAGGCAGGTACCGCCGACCTTGTCCTTCTCGATCAGGGCGACGTCCAGGCCCAGCTGCGCCCCGCGCAGGGCCGCGGCGTAACCACCGCTGCCACCGCCGAGGATCACTAGGTCGAAAACGGTGCTGGCGTCGTTCGCCACGTCACGTCCTCCATGCATGTGCGCCACGCCGGTCTCCAGTGACCGGTCGGCGGCTGGTGTCCGGCCGCTCATTGTTCTCGGCCCTTAGGTGGGGCCCTGTCCTGCCGAGCCCCATCTTCGCACCTGCGGAGGGCGAACGAGACGCGGGGCCGGTGTGTGAGACGCCCCACGTTCCCTCGGCGCGGGCGGTGGGACGACGCCGCGAGGGGCGCGGGGCCGTCTCCGGTCTGCGGCTGCGCCGCGCGGGCGCAGACCGGCCTGCGGTTTCGTCCCGGTCGGCGGGCGGACCGCCCACCAGGGGCGCGGGGCTGTGCTTGATCGGCGGCTGCGCCGCGTGGGCGCGACAAGCCACAACGGGCCCGCAGCCGCCGCAGTCACCCGCACCCCCGGGCTCTCGGGCGCCCCTAGCCCAGATCACCCGCGGCCGTCAGCTCGGCGACCCGCACCAGCGTCCGGACGGCCGTCCCGGTCCCGCCCTTCGGCGTGTAACCGAACGGTCCGCCCTCGTTGAAGGCCGGCCCGGCGATGTCCAGGTGCGCCCAGGTGATCCCCTCGCCCACGAACTCGCGCAGGAACAGACCGGCCACCAGCCCGCCGCCCATCCGCTCGCCCATGTTCGCGATGTCGGCGGTCGCCGAGTCCATGCCCTTGCGCAGGTGCTCCGGCAGCGGCATCGGCCACGCCGGCTCGCCGACCTCCTCCGCGGCCTCGTGCACCGCGGCGCGGAACGCGTCGTCGTTCGCCATGATCCCGTACGTACGGCTGCCCAGCGCCAGCATCATCGCGCCGGTCAGCGTCGCCACGTCGATGATCGCGTCGGGCTTGTCCTGCGAGGCCGCCCACAGCGCGTCGGCGAGGACGAGACGGCCCTCGGCGTCGGTGTTGAGGACCTCCACCGTCTTGCCGCTGTACATGCGCAGCACGTCACCCGGACGGGTCGCCGAACCGGACGGCATGTTCTCGGCCAGCGCCAGCCAGCCGGTGACGTTGACGTCGAGGCCGAGGCGCGCGGCGGCGACGACCGCGGCGAACACGGCGGCGGCACCGGCCATGTCGCACTTCATCGTCTCGTTGTGCCCGGCCGGCTTCAGGGAGATGCCGCCCGAGTCGTAGGTGATGCCCTTGCCGACGAACGCGAGGGTCTTCGTCGCCTTGGACGACGTGTACGACAGCTTCACCAGACGCGGCCCCGACGCCGAGCCGGCGCCGACGCCGAGGATGCCGCCGTAGCCGCCCTTGGTCAGCGCCTTCTCGTCGAGCACCTGCACCTTGATGCCGTGCTCCTTGGCGGCGGCCTGCGCGATCGCCGCGAACGCCTCGGGGTTGAGGTCGTTCGGCGGGGTGTTGACCAGGTCGCGGGCGCGGTTCAGCTCCTCGGCGACGGCGGCGGCCCGGTCGATCGCGGCCTTGTACGCCTTGTCACGGGGCTTGCCGCCGAGCAGCGCGGCCTCGGCCAGCGGGGCCTTGGCGCTGCCCTTGGCGGCGCCCTGTGCCTGGGGGCCCTGTTCCTTGTAGGCGTCGAAGGAGTACGCGCCGAGCAGCACGCCCTCGGCGATCGTGCCCGCGTCGGCGGCGTCGCCCAGCGGCAGGGCGAAGGCGGCCTTCTTCGAGCCGTTCAGGGCGCGGGCGGCGACGCCGGCGGCCCTGCGCAGCGCCTCGGCGTCGAAACCGGCGTCCTTCCCGGGCTGGGCGCCCAGGCCCACCGCCACCACGACGGGTGCCTTGAAGCCGGACGGCGCGGGCAGCTTCGTCACCTCGCCCTCGGCCCCGGTGGCGCCGAGGGTCTCCAGGACACCGGCGAGCCGGCCGTCGTACGCCTTGTCCACGGCCTCGGCGCCCGGTGCGACGACCGGGCCGCGGTCGCCCTTGGCGACACCGATCACGATCGCGTCGGCCCGCAGGCCGGCCGCCGCGGCGGTGGAGAGAGTGAGAGCAGTCACGGTGGTGAATTCTCGCTTCCGTATGAAGTCTGGTGTGGCCGAATGCGGGTGGGTCGACCGGGCCCGACAACCGACCCTAGATCCCTCCTGCGGTGCGGTGCCCACCTGGGCAGGCGGACACCCGGCACGAGCCTACGCTCGCGCCCGCGTTCGCTCCCTCCCGCGGGGCCGCGGTTTCCCGTGCGGTGCCGGGGATGGGAGATCATTCCTGGTGACCACCCTGCCACCCCCACACCCCTGGAGTCCCCTCGTGCGACGCCCGGTCCTGTCGACGGCCCTTCTCCTGCTGCTGCTCGCCGGCTGTTCCTCGCCCGCCGGCGACAAGCCGGAGGCCGCCGGTTCCGGCGACGAACCGGCGGCCGCCGGCCACTGGCAGCCCCGCCCCGGCACCGCCTGGCAGTGGCAACTCAGCGGCAGGCTCGACACCTCCGTGGACGTGCCGGTCTACGACATAGACGGCTTCGACCACACCAAGGCCACGGTGGCCGGGCTGCACGACGACGGGCGCAAGGTCATCTGCTACCTGTCCACCGGCGCCTGGGAGGACTTCCGCCCCGACGCGGAGAAGTTCCCGAAGTCGGTGCTCGGCAAGGGCAACGGCTGGGAGGGCGAACGCTGGCTCGACATACGTGAGACCGACGTCCTGGAGCCGCTGATGGCCGAGCGCATCGACATGTGCCGGGAGAAGGGCTTCGACGCCGTCGAGCCCGACAACATGGACGGCTACAAGAACGAGACCGGCTTCCCGCTCACCGCCGACGACCAGCTCCGCTACAACCGGCTGATCGCCGAACTCGCCCACGACCGCGGCATGGCCGTCGGTCTCAAGAACGACCTCGACCAGATCCCGGAGCTGGTGGACGACTTCGACTTCGCGGTCAACGAGCAGTGCGCCCAGTTCGGCGAGTGCGCCGACAACAAGCCGTTCATCGACGCGGACAAGGCCGTCTTCCACGTCGAGTACGAACTGCCGACCGAGCGGTTCTGCGCCGACTCCCGTGAGCTGCGGCTGAGTTCGATGCTGAAGAAGTACGAACTGGGGGCGTGGCGCGAGGCCTGCTGAACCGGGCCGCACGCCGGTCCCGGGCTCGGCTCAGCCGAGGACCGGCACGACCAGCGCGGCGGTGGCCGCGGTCTCCGCCACGCCGCCGAAGACGTCACCGGTGACCCCGCCGAAGCGGTGCACGCAGCGCCGCAGCAGCAGTTCCGCGGCGGCGACCGCGACCGGCACGGCGAGTGCCGTGCGGACCGCGTCGTACGGTCCGAGCAGCGCGCCCGCCGCCGCGGCGGCCACCGTGACGGCGGCGGCCACGCCGACCGCCGCGCGGACCGGCACCGCCCCGGCGACCGCCGCGCCCAGTCCCTCCGGGCGCGCGGCGGGCACCCCGGACCGGGCGGCCAGCGTCAGCGCCAGCCGGGCGGCGGTCGCCGAGACGACGGCGGCGAGCGCGCCCCGCGCCCAGGAACCCTCGTACGCCTGGGCCAGCGCGGCCACCTGGGCCAGCAGCACGAACACGATGCCGAGTACGCCGAACGGCCCGATGTCCGACTGCTTCATGATCCGCAGCGCGTCCTCGGCGGGCTTCCCGCTGCCGAGCCCGTCCGCGGTGTCGGCCAGCCCGTCCAGATGCAGCCCACGGGTGAGTACGGCGGGTACGGCGACGGTGGCGACCGCGGCGAGCGGGCTCCCGGCGCCCAGGAACAGCAGCAGGATCCCGGCGGCGGCGGCGGCGACACCGACGACCGGCCCGACCAGCGGCGCGCACAGCATGCCGGCGCGCGCGGCCTCCCTGTCCCAGCGGGTCACCCTGACGGGGAGCACGGTGAGGGTGCCGAACGCGAAACGGAGGCCGTCGGCGAAAAGGGTCCTGAACACCGGCGCAGACTACCCGCCGCCCGTGGTCCGCCTGACGCCGCGTCGTCCGGGGGCAGTTCACCGTGGCCCCTGCCGGGGGCCAGGGGTGGCAGGGCTGTCCGTCTGCGCCCCAGCGGTCATCGGGGTTTCGGTGCCGCCCGGCGGTGGCTTCCGTGGCTCTCGCCGGGGTCAGGGCGGCAGGGCCGTCCGGCGATGCCCCAGTGGTCGTCGGGTTGTCGGTGCCGCCCAGGGGCGCTGTGTCATCCGGGGCGGCTCCCCGTTACCCGGGGCGGCTCCCCCGTGGTCCCTGCCGGTGGGGGACGGGCGCGGTGCGGCTGCTGGGCCGGGGTGCGGCGCGCGTCCTCGGTGGGCGATCCGTGAGCAGCGGCTCCCCGCCTCCGACCCGTGCCGGGCCTGTCCGGTCAGACCTCGGCGCGTTCCTGCTCGCCCTCGCCCTCGCCCTCGCCCTTGCCCTCGTCCTCGTCCTCGCCTCCGTCGGAGACCTCCGGCAGTTCCGCCGCCAGTGCCGCCGCGGCCTGGACCAGGGGGAGCGCCAGCAGACCGCCCGTGCCCTCGCCCACGGTCACACCGTGGGACAGCAGCGGCTCCATGGCCAACCGGTCCAGCGCCTTGGCCTGACCCGGCTCCCCGCTGTCGTGGGCGGCCAGCCACCAGTCCGGTGCCCGGAACGCGACCCGCTGTCCGACCAGCGCGCACGCCGCCGTCACGACCCCGTCCAGGATCACCGGCATCTTCCGCACCGCGCTCTGCAGCAGGAAGCCCGTCATCGCGGTGAGGTCGGCGCCGCCCACCGTCGCGAGGAGCCGCAGCTGGTCCCCGAGCACCGGGCGGGCGCGCCGCAGCGCGTCGCGGATCGCCGCGCACTTGCGCATCCAGGCCAGGTCGTCGATCGCCAGCCCACCGCGCCCGGTGACGACCGACGCGTCCGTCCCGCACAGCGCCGCGACCAGTACGCCCGCCGCCGTGGTCCCGCCCACGCTCACATCGCCGAGCACCACCAGGTCCGTACCGGAGTCGGCCTCCTCGTCGGCCACCGCCATCCCGGCCCGGAAGGCGGCCTCCGCCTCCTCGAGGGTCAGCGCGTCCTCGACGTCGATGCGCCCGCCGCCGCGCCGCACCCGGCGCCGCACGACCCCGGCCGGCAGCGTCTCCGGGTCGCAGTCCAGCGCCATGTCGACGACCCGCACCGGTACGCCGAGGCGCCGGGCCAGCACGGACACGGGCCGTCCGCCCTCCAGCACCTCGCGCACCAGCTCACCGGCGGCGCCCGCGGGGCGGGCCGAGACGCCCAGTTCGGCGACCCTGTGGTCACCGGCGAAGAGCACCACCCGGGGCCGTTCCACCGGACGCACCGGTACGGCCGACTGCGCCGCGGCCAGCCACTCGCCCAGGTCGTCCAGGCGGCCCAGCGATCCGGGCGGGACGACCTGACGCTCACGGCGCTCCTCGGCGTCGCGGCGCACCCCGCCGTCGGGGCGCTCGATCAGATCGGTGAAGTCGTCGAGATTCAGCGAGCTCATTCGCCGAACAGTACCGGCCCCGGTCGAACGCGACGGCGGGTCGGTCCGCACCGCGCCAGGGTGGCGTCGTTGCGCCCCGGAAGGCGATCCCGTACGTAACGTTTTGCGTGGATTATCGCCGTCCCCCTTCGCGTCGGGAGCCGCCCGTGTCCGCACCCTCCGCCCCTTCGGCGCCGCCTCCGCCACCGCCGGTGCCACCCATGCCGCGGTACGGACCGCACCGCGAGGACTGCCCCTGGTGCGGCTCGCGCCGGCTGCGCGCCCGCCTGCGCCGGGCCGCGCACGGCCGGTCCGTCCTCGCCCGGTGCCGGGACTGCCGGCACACCTTCCGCGACCCCTCGCTCACGTCGGCGACCGAGCGTCCGTCGGTCCTCGCGGGCGAACGCCTGCGGTACCGCCTCGCCGCCCGCGCGATGCTCGCCCGCTGCCCCGAGCCGGAGAGCTGGCTCGACGTGGGCACCGCCGACGCCGACTTCCCCCGCACCGCGCGCGCGTACTTCCCGTACACCTCGTTCGACGGCCTGGACCCCACCCACCGCGTCCTGCGGGCCCGCGCGGCCGAGCGCGTGGAGGAGGCGTTCGTCGGACGTCTGACGGACCCGCACATCGCGGCCCGCCTGCGGGCCCGCTACGACGTGGTGAGCCTCTTCCAGCAGCTGGAACGCGTTCCCGACCCCCGCGCCGAACTGCGCGCGGCCCTCCACGTGCTCCGCCCCGGCGGACATCTGCTCGTCGACGTGGCCGAAGCGCGCCGCCTGTTCGTCCCCCCGCCCGGCACCCCGCACCCGGCGGGGCTGCGCGCCGAACTCGCGGCCGGCGGCTGCACGGTGCTCACCGGCGCGCGCGCCCACCGGGTCATCGCGCGCAAGGACGCGTCAGCCCCGTAGCACCAGCGCCTGCCCCGCCACCACCAGCAGCACCTGCTCGCACTCCACGGCGAACGCCGCGTTCAGCCGCCCGAGTTCGTCCCGGTAGCGGCGGCCCGACGCCGTGGCCGGCACGATGCCCGACCCCACCTCGTTCGACACGGCGACGAGGGTGCGCCGGGTGGCGCGCACCGCCTCCGTCAGCTCCCGCACCCGGTCCCGCAGAGCCCGCTCGCCGCCGTCGGCCCACTCCGCGTCGTCCCACGCCCCCACGGCGTCCATCGCGTCCGTCAGCCACAGCGACAGACAGTCGACGAGCAACGGCGGCCCGTCCTCCCGCAACAGCGGCACCAGATCGCACGTCTCGGCGGTGCGCCACGACCCCGGACGCCGGTCCCGGTGGGCGCGGACCCGTGCCGCCCACTCGGTGTCCCCGTCGCGGGAGCCGCCGGTGGCCACGTAGAGCACGTCGGGGAAGGCCTCCAGGCGCCGCTCGGCCTCCACCGACTTGCCCGACCGGGCCCCGCCCAGCACCAGCGTCCGCCGCGGTACGTCGGGCACGTCCTCGTAGGAGCCCACCACCAGCGTCGTCCCGTCCGGCACCGCCCGCGCCCCGACCGCCGCGAGCCGCCGCGCCAGCTCCCGCCCCGGCGGCACGTCGTGACCCAGGTGGACGGCGACGACGTCCGTGGTCGGCCCCGCCGCCCCCACCGCCCGCAGTTTCGCCAGCGCGTCCGGCCGTCCCACGACGTCCGCGAGGACCAGGTCGTACGGCTCCGCGGGCTCCTCCAGTCCGGCCGGGGCGCCGCCCGGCGGCAGGTACAGCAGCCGTTGCCCGTCCGGACCGGTCACGGCGTACCCGGTGCCCGGCGCGTCCATCGCCACCGCCCGCACCCGGTGCCCGGTCAGCAGCGCCAGCTCCCGCCCGTCCGGCACCCGCCCCGGCTGCGGCAGCCCGGCCGGCACCTCCACGGCCGGGCCGTCGTGCGGGTGCGACAGCAGCACCTGCCGTACGCCGGCCAGCGAACGCCCGACCCGCGCCGCGGCGAACGCGGCACCGGGCGTCAGGTCGAGCAGCAGCGCCCCGTCCACCAGCAGCGCCGCCGCCGCGCGCGCGTGCTCGCCCTGCGCCACGGCACAGGCCGCGCAGGGACAGTCGGGGCGGGGGAGTCCCGCGGGGGCACCGGTGCCGAGCAGAGTCACGTCCACGCACCGATTTTCACTGGTCGCCCGACGACACGCGCGCCCGAGGGCCCCTGAGGCCGCGAGCCGGCACCTTCTCGTCTCCCGGTCTGCCGGCCTCCTACGGAGTGGCCCCGCCCAGCGCATAGGCTGCGACCGGGAGCCGGGCCGTGATCCGGCTTCCGCTCCGCATGCGCTCACATCTTGGAGGCGTACATGGTGGCATGGACGTGGCGGTTCGAGACGGCCGACGGGACGGAGGTGCGGCCCGCGGTGCAGCCGGAGGAGTTCACCACGCAGGGGGACGCCGAGTCCTGGATCGGGGAGCACTGGAAGGACCTCAAGGAGGGCGGCACCGACCAGGTGCGGCTGTTCGAGGACTCCACCGAGATCTACGGCCCGATGAGCCTGCACGCCGAGGAGGCGGAGGCCTGACCGGCGGGGGCCGGCCCCGGCCGACCGGGCCGGCCCCGCCCCGTCAGTGCTCTCCCAGGGTCACCTCGACGGTGTGTTCGTCGCCGTCGCGGGTGTACGTCAGCTTCGTCCGGTCACCCGGCTTCATCGACGCCAGCTCCTCGGAGAGCGAGGTGATCGTCGTGATGTCCGTGTCCCCCAGCCGGACGATGACGTCCCCGGTCACCAGCCCCGCCCTGTCGGCGGCCCCGCCGGAAGCGACCTCCACGACGGCCACCCCCGCCGGCTGGTAGGAGTCGTCGATCACCGTGCGGCCGGTGATGCCGAGCGCCGCCCGGCCCGAGTCGGTGACCCGGCCGTCCGCGATGATCTGGTCGGCGACCGTCTTCACCATCGACGCCGGGATCGCGAACCCGATGCCGGGCGCCGCGCTGTCGCCGAGGCCCGGGTCGGTCGCGGCCAGCGTCGGAATGCCGATGACCCGGCCGTCGAGGTTCACCAGGGCGCCGCCGCTGTTGCCGGGGTTGATGGCCGCGGACGTCTGCACCATGTTGCCGATGGTCGCGCCCGTACCGCCGCCGCTGCTGGTCTCGGTCACGGTCCGCCCGGTCGCCGACACGATGCCCTGCGTCACGCTGGACGACAGTCCGAGCGGCGACCCCATGGCCAGCACGATCTGCCCCACCTCGACCTTCGCGGAGTCCCCGAAGCCGGCCGCCCGCACCCCGTCGGGCACCTTGTCCAGCTTGATGACGGCCAGGTCCTGCTCGGGGTAGGACGAGACGAGTCTCGCGGCCAGCGCTTCCTCGCTGTGGGCGGTCGTCACCCGGAAGCTCTCCCGGTCACCGACGACGTGCGCGTTGGTGACGACGTGCCCCCGGCCGTCGTACACCACCCCCGACCCCAGGTCGTCCCCGGCCTGGATCTGCACGACCGACGGCAGTACGTCCCTGATCACCCGGAGGTAGTCGTCCTGGAGGTCGTTGGCCGCGAGCGGCGCGGCGGCCTGTGCCGTGCCCTCCTCGCCCCGGGCGCCCGCACCGGAACCCGGCCCGGAGCAGCCGGCGACGAACAGCAGGGAGCACGCCAGCGCGGCGACGGGAGCACCGGACCGGGACACACGGGTGCGGGAAGCGTCCATGCCCCGAGTCTCACCGCGCGCGGGGGCCCCGGCTCCCCGTACTCATCCGAACGGGCGCCCGCGGGGGTGCCCGGAACACCGCCCGGACGGCGAACCGCTCAGCCCCGTACCCCGCACAGGTGCAGCAGCGCCGCGACCCCCCGGTACGGGTCGGTGCGCCCCGCCCGTTCCTCGACGGCCAGCAGGGTCTCCAGGTCGTCCGGGACCGCGGCGTCGTCCGCCGCCGTGTCCGTGAAGACCCGCACGCCGTACCAGGTGTGCAGCGGGGCGCCGATGCCCGCCAGCTTCGCCGTCAGCGTCGCCAGCCGGTCCGCCCGGACGCCGGGGCCGAGCCGGACGGCCGTCCCCCCGTCCGAGTCGGTCCGGGCGTGGGGGAGACCGGCACTGGTGTCGAAGGCCGCGAGGGCGCCGGCCCAGTCGCCGTACAGACCGGGGCGCATGGCGAGCGCGTCACCGTTGCGCACCAGCAGCGACAGCAGTCCCCCGGGGGCGAGCATCCGGGCCAGTCCCGCGAGCAGCGGGTCGGGCTCCTCCACGTACATGAGCACGCCGTGGCACAGCACCACGTCGAAGCTGCCCGGCTTGAAGTGCACGCCGGTGTCCCGGCCGTCCCCCTCGATGATCCGCATCCGCTCCCGGATGCCCTCCGGCTGGCCGGCCAGGGCCTCGCGCGCCGCGGCGATCATCGTGGCGTCCCGCTCCAGGCCGGTCACCTGGTGCCCGGCCCGTGCCAGCCGCAGCGCCTGGGCTCCCCGCCCCATGCCGACGTCGAGCACCCGCAGCCGCCTGCCGACCGGGAAGCGCCCCACTATCTGCTCGTCGAGCTGCCGGGCCACCAGTTCCTGCCGTACGACGTCCCGGAGACCACCGAGCCCGCCCAGCCAGGCATCGGCCGCGCCCCCGGCGAACGGCGTCGTGCTCAGGGCCGCTCCCCGCGCTTGACCTGCGGCTTGGGCAGCCGGAGCCGACGCATCTGGAGGGAGCGCATCAGCGCGTAGGCGACCGCGCCGCGCCTGCGGTCGTCGGGGAAGCGCTCGGCGAGGCGCTTCTTCAGCCGGAAGCCGGTGACCAGCGAGTCGAGCACGATCAGCACGATCACGACCAGCCACAGCAGCAGCGCGACGTTCTGCAGCGAGGCCACCCGGACCATGCTCAGCACGAGGATGACCACGGCCATCGGCAGGAAGTACTCCGCGATGTTGAACCGCGAGTCGACGAAGTCGCGCGCGAACTTGCGGACCGGCCCCTTGTCACGGGCCGGCAGGTACCGCTCGTCCCCGCTCGCCAGCGCCTCGCGCTGGCGAGCCATCGCGGTCCGGCGCTCCTCGCGCTGCCGCTTGGCGGCCTCCTTGCGCGTCATCGGCGTGTTGGCGACGCTGCGGCGCTGGGACTGGGCCGCACTGCGCTTGGGCGTGGGCCTGCCCTTCGGGGCCTGCGGGTCGCGGGGCTGCTTGGAGTCGGTCACCGGCGTCTTGACGACGCTCTGGGCCTTCTCTTCCTTGGCACGGCTACGGAACACAAAGCCCAAGGGTACGGGGTGCGGCGGTGTGGACCCCAGCCCGGTGGGGAACGATCCGGCAACGCCGGTCGTCTGTAAGAGGACAGAGGGGACGATGCGTACAGCCCGGACACCGGTTCCCGCACAACCCCCGGGGAGCACCTACTCCCTACGCCGGACCGGGAGCGCACGCAGTCGTCCTTGGGGATGAGCGCATCCGTCCCCGAACAGTGCGGTAATGGATGCAGGGCCCGTACTGTGGGTTCTGTCGCAGGTGCTGGAGCCGGAGTCCGTCAGAAGGGGGCGCGCGAAGCCCATGAGCGGTGTCATGAAGCGTATGGGGATGATCTTCCGCGCGAAGGCCAACAAGGCCCTCGACCGGGCCGAGGACCCGCGCGAGACCCTCGATTACTCGTACCAGAAGCAGCTGGAGCTGCTCCAGAAGGTCCGCCGCGGCGTCGCCGACGTGGCGACCAGCCGCAAGCGCCTGGAGCTCCAGCTCAACCAGCTCCAGTCGCAGTCGTCCAAGCTGGAGGACCAGGGCCGCAAGGCGCTCGCGCTGGGCCGCGAGGACCTGGCCCGCGAAGCGCTCTCCCGGCGTGCCGCCCTCCAGCAGCAGGTCACCGACCTGGAGACGCAGCACGCCACACTCCAGGGCGAGGAGGAGAAGCTCACCCTGGCGGCCCAGCGCCTCCAGGCGAAGGTGGACGCCTTCCGCACGAAGAAGGAGACCATCAAGGCTACCTACACGGCGGCCCAGGCGCAGACCCGTATCGGCGAGGCGTTCTCCGGCATCTCCGAGGAGATGGGCGACGTGGGCCTCGCGATCCAGCGGGCCGAGGACAAGACCGCCCAGCTCCAGGCCCGGGCCGGCGCCATCGACGAACTGCTCGCCTCCGGCGCCCTGGACGACCAGTCCGGCATGCACAAGGACGACATCCAGGCCGAGCTGGACCGGCTCTCCGGTGGTACGGATGTAGAGCTGGAGCTGCAGCGCATGAAGGCCGAGCTGGCCGGCGGCGGCACGGGTGACCGGCAGGCCCTCGAAGGCGGCCAGGGCCAGTCGCAGCCCCGGCAGCAGCCGCAGGACACCCCGCGCTTCGACAAGCAGTAGGCCACGCCTAGGAGGGCGACATGATCGTACGGATCATGGGGGAGGGACAGCTGACGCTGGCCGACGAACGGCTCGCCGAGCTGGACAAGCTGGACGACGAACTCCTGGCCGAGATGGAGAACGGCGACGGCCCCGGCTTCCGCGCGACCCTCCAGGCCCTCCTGGCCAAGGTCCGGGAACTGGGCGAGCCGCTCCCGGACGACTCCCTGGAGCCGTCGGACCTCATCCTCCCGTCCTCGGACGCCACGCTGGAAGAGGTCCAGGAGATGCTGAGCGACGACGGCCTCATCCCGGGCGGAGCGTGAGTCCTTCGGCCCGCCGTGGCCGGAGCGGGTCTCTGGCGGCACGGCTCCCGGGCAACGGCCACTGATGCGGGACCGCCGATGACAGACGCCCACCCGGGCTACCGTAAGGCGTCGTGAGCACCCTCGCCCGCGCCCGGTGCAGTATCGGCGCCCACCCCTCCGCGTTGGACGCGGCCCTCGCGGCCGCGGTCCTGGTGTGCATGGTCGCCGGTTCCCTCGTGGACCCGCACGGCCCCGAAGGCGTCAGCTGGGGCTTTCGCACCCCCGACGCGCTCAGCCTGCTCCTGATGACCGTCGGCGCCGCCGTGCTCGTGTTCCGCCGCCGGTCCCCGATGGCGGTCCTCGCGGTCACCGGCGGCGTCTCCGTCGCCGAGAGCGTCACCGGCGACCCCCGCGCACCCGTCGTCATGTCCGCGGTCGTCGCCCTCTACACCGTCGCCGCCTCCACCGACCGCCCCACCACCTGGCGGGTCGGCCTGCTCACCATGACGGTGCTCACCGGCGCCGCCATGCTGGCCGGGGACCTGCCCTGGTACGCGCAGGAGAACCTCGCCGTCTTCGCCTGGACCGGCATCGGCGCCAGCGCCGGGGACGCGGTCCGCAGCCGGCGCGCCTTCGTCCAGGCCATCCGCGACCGGGCCGAGAAGGCCGAGCGGACCCGTGAGGAGGAGGCCCGCCGCCGGGTCGCCGAGGAGCGGCTGCGCATCGCCCGCGACCTGCACGACGTCGTCGCCCACCACATCGCCCTGGTCAACGTCCAGGCCGGAGTGGCCGCCCACGTCATGGACAGGCGGCCCGACCAGGCCAAGGAGGCCCTCGCCCACGTACGGGCGGCCAGCCGCTCCGCACTGGACGAGCTGCGCGCCACGGTCGGCCTGCTCCGCCAGTCCGGCGAGCCGGAGGCACCGACCGAACCCGCGCCCGGTCTGCACCGCCTGGGGGAGCTCGTCGGCACCTTCCACCACGCCGGGCTCCACGTCGAGGTGGCCCGCGCCGACCAGGGCACCGAGTTGCCCGCCGCCGTCGACCTGGCCGCCTACCGCATCATCCAGGAGGCCCTGACCAACGTGCAGAAGCACGCGGGGCTCCAGGCGAAGGCGGAGGTCAGCGTGGTGCGCGTGGGGCCCAACATCGAGGTCACCGTGCTCGACGACGGGACCGGCCAGGCCGGGACGTCCACCGACGGCGGCGGACACGGGCTGCTCGGCATGCGCGAGCGCGTCACCGCGGTGCGCGGCACCCTCACCACCGGCCCCCGCTACGGAGGCGGGTTCCGGGTCCATGCGATCCTTCCGGTCAGCAACCGCACCCACCCCGCGGAGGACCCCGTATGACGATCCGTGTCCTGCTCGCCGACGACCAGGCGCTGCTGCGCAGCGCCTTCCGGGTGCTGGTCGACTCCGAGCCCGACATGGAGGTGGTGGGGGAGGCGTCCGACGGCGCGGAGGCGGCCCGGCTGGCCGCCGAACAGCGGGCCGACGTGGTGCTGATGGACATCCGGATGCCCGGCACGGACGGCCTCGCCGCCACCCGCATGATCAGCGCGGACCCGGCCCTCGCCCATGTCCGCGTGGTCATACTGACCACCTTCGAGGTCGACGACTACGTGGTGCAGGCGCTGCGGGCGGGAGCCTCCGGCTTCCTCGGCAAGGGCTCCGAACCCGAGGAACTGCTCAGCGCGATCCGCGTCGCGGCCGGCGGGGAGGCGCTGCTGTCCCCGGCCGCCACCAAGGGGCTGATCGCCCGCTTCCTCGCCCAGCAGGGCACGGCGGACGACGCCGACCGGGATCCCGCCCGCGCCGAGCGGCTGGAGTCGCTGACCGTGCGGGAGCGCGAGGTGCTGGTCCAGGTCGCCGGGGGGCACTCCAACGACGAGATCGCCGAGCGGCTCGCGGTCAGCCCGCTCACCGTGAAGACGCACGTCAACCGGGCCATGGCCAAGCTGGGCGCCCGCGACCGGGCCCAGCTGGTCGTCATCGCGTACGAATCCGGGCTGGTCCGTCCGAGGGTGGAGTGACCTCGACCCGCGTGTACTGCGACGGGAGTATGCGCCGCATAAGGAAATGGACCTGGGGCCTAGGGATACGGGGACGCCCATGGCCCAGGGTGTTGGGGTGGGCGCTCACCTGAGACGCTCACGTCCGGCTGTGACGCTCACGTCCGGCGTCCGCACGCCGCCCCGTCCCCTCCGCTCGGCCACAGAAGAGAGACCCTGATCCATGTCCTGGCTGTCGAGATTCAGCCTCGCGCAACGGGCCCTGATAGGGCTGATGTCGATCGTCGCCCTCGTCTTCGGGGCGATCGCGATCCCCCAGCTCAAGCAGCAGCTCCTGCCCACCATCGAACTGCCCATGGTGTCCGTGCTGGCGCCGTACCAGGGTGCCTCCCCGGACGTGGTCGAGAAGCAGGTCGTCGAACCGATCGAGGACAGCCTGGAGGCCGTCGACGGGATCTCGGGCATCACCTCGACGGCCAGTGAGGGCAACGCCGTCATCATGGCGTCCTTCGACTACGGCAACGGCACCCAGCAGCTCGTCGCCGACGTCCAGCAGGCCGTCAACCGGGCCCGCGCCCAGCTCCCGGACGACGTGGACCCGCAGGTCATCTCCGGTTCGACGGACGACATCCCGACCGTCGTCCTCGCCGTCACCTCGGACAAGGACCAGCAGGCGCTGGCCGACCAGCTCGACAGGACGGTCGTCTCCGAGCTGAAGGACATCGACGGCGTCGCCCAGGTCGTGGTCGACGGCGTCCGCGACGTCCAGGTCACCGTCACCCCCGACCAGGCGAAGCTGGCCAAGGCCGGCGTGAGCCCGCAGGCCCTCGCCCAGTCCCTCCAGGCCGGCGGCGCGACCGTCCCCGCGGGCTCCTTCGACGAGGGCGGCGCCAACCGCACCGTCCAGGTCGGCGGCGGCTTCACCTCGGTGAAGCAGATCCAGGACCTCATGGTCACCGGCGAGGGCGTCGACAAGCCGGTCCGCCTCGGTGACGTCGCCACCGTCAAGGAGGAGGAGGCCAAGGCCGACTCCCTCACCCGGACCAACGGCAAGCCGTCCCTCGCCGTCGCGGTGACGATGGACCACGACGGCAGCGCGGTCGCCATCTCGAAGGCCGTCGAGGACAAGCTCCCCGACCTGCGCGAGCAGCTCGGCTCCGGCGCGACGCTCACCGTCGTCAGCGACCAGGGCCCCGCGGTGTCCAAGGCCATCGAGGGCCTGACCACCGAGGGCGCCCTCGGTCTGCTCTTCGCCGTCCTGATCATCCTGGTCTTCCTGGCGTCGGTCCGCTCCACCCTGGTCACCGCGGTCTCCATCCCGCTGTCGGTGGTGCTGGCGCTGATCGTCCTGTGGACGCGCGACCTGTCGCTCAACATGCTGACGCTGGGCGCCCTGACCATCGCCATCGGCCGGGTCGTCGACGACTCGATCGTGGTCCTGGAGAACATCAAGCGGCACCTCGGGTACGGCGAGGAGCGCCAGGAGGCCATCCTCAAGGCCGTCCGCGAGGTCGCCGGAGCGGTCACCTCCTCCACGCTCACCACGGTCGCCGTCTTCCTGCCGATCGGCCTGGTCGGCGGCATGGTCGGCGAACTGTTCGGCTCCTTCAGCCTGACCGTCACCGCGGCGCTGCTGGCGTCCCTGCTGGTGTCCCTGACGGTCGTGCCGGTGCTGTCGTACTGGTTCCTGCGCCCGCCGAAGGGCACCCCCGAGGACGCCGAGGAGGCCCGCCGGCTGGCCGAGGAGAAGGAGGCGAAGAGCCGCCTCCAGCGCTTCTACGTGCCCGTGCTGCGCTTCGCCACCCGCCGGCGCCTCACCAGTGTGGCCATCGCGGTCGTCGTGCTCATCGGCACGTTCGGCATGGCGCCGCTGCTGAAGACCAACTTCTTCGACCAGGGCGACCAGAAGGTCCTCAGCGTCAAGCAGGAGCTGAAGCCGGGCACCAGCCTCGGCGCGACGGACGCCCAGGCCGCGAAGGTCGAGAAGTTGCTCGGCGAGACCGAGGGCGTCAAGGACTACCAGGTCACCATCGGCTCGTCCGGCTTCATGGCCGCCTTCGGCGGCGGCACGGACACCAACCAGGCCTCGTACCAGATCATGCTGGAGGACTCCGCGTCCCACGAGGACGTCCAGGACCACATCGAGGACGGGCTCGCGAAGCTCGACGGCATCGGCACCACCACGGTCGCCGCCGGTGACGGCTTCGGCAGCCAGGACCTGAGCGTGGTCGTCAAGGCGGCCGACGCGCAGGTGCTCCGCGAGGCCGCCGAGAAGGTCCGCGAGACGGTCGCCGGGCTCGACGACGTCACCGACGTCACCAGCGACCTGGCGCAGAGCGTGCCGCGCATCTCGGTCAAGGCCAACGCGAAGGCCGCCGAGGCCGGGTTCAACGACCAGACGCTCGGCGCGGCCGTCGGCCAGGCGGTGCGCGGCACCCCGGCCGCCAAGGCGATCCTGGACGACACGGAGCGCGACGTCGTCATCAGGTCGGCGCAGCCGGCCGGGACGCTGGCCGAGCTGAAGGCCCTGGACCTCGGCGCGGTCAAGCTCGGCGACATTGCCACCGTGCGGTTGGTGGACGGCCCGGTCTCGATGACCCGCATCGACGGTCAGCGCGCGGCGACCATCACCGCCAAGCCGACCGGCGACAACACCGGCGCGGTGGGCACCGAACTCCAGTCGAAGATCAAGGCGCTGGACCTGCCGGCCGGTGCCACGGCCGAGATCGGCGGCGTCACCGCCGACCAGGACGAGGCGTTCGTCAACCTGGGCCTGGCCATGCTCGCGGCCGTCGCCATCGTGTTCATGCTGCTGGTCGGCACCTTCCGGTCGCTGGCCCAGCCGCTGATCCTGCTGGTGTCGATCCCGTTCGCCGCGACCGGCGCGATCGGCCTGCTGATCGCCACGGGCACCCCGATGGGCGTCCCGGCGATGATCGGCATGCTGATGCTGATCGGCATCGTGGTCACCAACGCGATCGTGCTGATCGACCTGATCAACCAGTACCGGGGACAGGGGTACGGCGTCGTCGAAGCGGTGATCGAGGGCGGCCGGCACCGTCTGCGGCCCATCCTGATGACGGCCCTGGCGACGATCTTCGCCCTGCTCCCGATGGCGCTGGGCGTCACCGGCGAGGGCGGCTTCATCGCCCAGCCGCTGGCGGTGGTCGTGATCGGCGGCCTGATCACCTCGACCCTGCTGACGCTCCTGCTGGTCCCGACGCTCTACACGATGCTGGAGCTGCGCAAGGAGCGGCGCGCGAAGAAGCGGGCGGCGAAGAAGGGCGGCGGCGTGCCGCCCCAGTCGCGGACCTCCCACGAGCCGGAGTCGGCGAAGGCCTGAGTCCCGCAGGCGGACGCGGCGAAGGACGGACGCGGCGAAGGACAGACACGGCGAAGGGTGGCCCCCCACGGACATCGTGGGGGGCCACCCTTCGCCCCGTGCGGGGAATCCCGGCCGCGTCGCCGGGACGCCGCACGCCGGGCCACCGGTCCGCGTTCCCAAACCCGCGCCGCCGGGCCGGTGCCGGGCCCCGCTTCACGGCTTGCGGGCGACCCCGCAGTAGGCGTCGACGGAGGCGTCGGCCGGGCCGGTCCCGGGGTCCGGGCGCCAGGAGGGGACCTGGGTGACGCCCGGGGCGACCAGGTCGAGTCCGTCGAAGAAGCCGGCGATCTCCTCGACGCTGCGCACGTAGTACGGCGTCGCGCCGCTGGCGTTGTAGGCGTTCGAGGCGGCGATCATGCCCTCGCTCGTGGCGGTGCTGTCGCTGATGACCAGGTGGCTGCCGGACGGGAGGCCCGCGACCAGGCTGCGGACCAGGTCGCGGGCCTGGTCGTAGTCGGCGACGTGACCGAGGGTGTTGAGGATGATCAGGGCGATCGGCTGGGAGAAGTCGAGGGTGCCGGCGGCGGCCTCCAGGACGGTGTCGGGCGCGTAGAGGTCGGCGTCCAGGTAGGTGGTGCGGCCCTCGGGGGTGCTGGTGAGCAGGGCGCCCGCGTGGGTCAGCACGATCGGGTCGTTGTCGACGTACACGATCCGGGCGTCGGGAGCCTCGCGCTGGGCCACTTCGTGGGTGTTGTCGGCGGTGGGCAGCCCGGTGCCGATGTCCAGGAACTGCCGGATGCCCTCTTCCCGGACCAGGTGGCGGACGGCGCGTCCCAGGAAGAGCCGGCTGGTGACGGCCACGTCGACGAGGCCGGGGAAGATCTCCTTGATCTGGTCACCGATCTCCCGGTCGACCTCGTAGTTGTCCTTGCCGCCGACGAAGTAGTTCCAGAAGCGGGCCGAGTGCGGCGTGGTGGTGTCGATCCGGGCCCGTATCTCCGCGCTGGCGGCGACCTGCGAGTGGATGTCTGACACGGCGGCGTCTCCTAGGAGTTGGCGTGGACGATCAGGGACCAACCTAGTACCGCGAGGGCGCGCCCGGCCTGCTGGTCAGGTGGTTCGGGGGCCGTGTCCGCGCCGCCCGTGGCGACGGCGTGAAAGCGGACCGGGGCTCGGCGTGGACCGAGCCCCGGCGGGCCTTCCTCGTACGGTGGACCGTTACGGCAGCGCCAGCATCCGCTCCAGCGCCAGCTTCGCGTAGGTCTCGGTCTCCTTGTCGACCTCGATGCGGTTGACCAGGGTGCCCTCGGCGAGGGATTCGAGCGCCCAGACCAGGTGCGGCAGGTCGATGCGGTTCATGGTCGAGCAGAAGCAGACCGTCTTGTCGAGGAAGACGATCTCCTTGCCCTCGGGAGCGAAACGGTTCGCCAGCCGGCGGACCAGGTTCAGCTCGGTCCCGATGGCCCACTTGGAGCCGGCCGGGGCCGCCTCCAGGGCCTTGATGATGTACTCGGTCGAGCCGACGCAGTCCGCCGCGGCCACGACCTCGTGCCGGCACTCGGGGTGCACCAGGACGTTCACGCCCGGGATGCGCTCGCGCACGTCGTTGACCGAGTCCAGGCTGAAGCGGCCGTGCACCGAGCAGTGCCCCCGCCACAGGATCATCTTCGCGGCGCGCAGCTCCTCGGCCGTCAGCCCGCCGTTCGGCCTGTGCGGGTTGTAGACGACGCAGTCCTCGAGGGACATGCCCATGTCCCGCACGGCGGTGTTGCGGCCGAGGTGCTGGTCGGGCAGGAAGAGGACCTTCTCGCCCTGCTCGAAGGCCCAGTCCAGGGCGCGCTCGGCGTTGGAGGAGGTGCAGATGGTGCCGCCGTGCTTGCCGGTGAACGCCTTGATGTCGGCCGACGAGTTCATGTACGAGACGGGCACGACCTGCTCGGCGATCCCGGCCTCGGTCAGCACGTCCCAGCACTCGGCGACCTGCTCGGCGGTGGCCATGTCCGCCATGGAGCAGCCGGCGGCCAGGTCGGGCAGGACCACCTTCTGCTCGTCGGAGGTCAGGATGTCGGCCGACTCCGCCATGAAGTGCACACCGCAGAAGACGATGTACTCGGCCTCCGGGCGCGCGGCCGCGTCCCGGGCCAGCTTGAAGGAGTCGCCCGTGACGTCGGCGAACTGGATGACCTCGTCGCGCTGGTAGTGGTGACCGAGCACGAAGACCTTGTCCCCGAGCTTCTCCTTGGCCGCGCGGGCGCGTGCGACCAGGTCGGGGTCGGAGGGGGAGGGCAGGTCGCCGGGGCACTCCACGCCGCGCTCGCTCCTCGGGTCGGCCTCACGGCCGAGCAGGAGCAGGGCGAGGGGCGTCGGCTGTACGTCGAGCTCCTGGGTTTGGGCGGTGGTCACGACACCTACCCTTTCTACTTTTCGTCGAACTGACGCTATATATCATAACTGGTTCACGTCAGTTTGACGATGCCCATAGTGTCGGTGTGACGTGAATCCCGGTGCCGCAGCCGCTGTCCGCTCCCCGGGGCGTGTGCGAGCATGAAGGGAAGGCCGAGGAGAAAGACACGGGCCCGCCCCGGAATGAATCCGCGGCTCCGCCGGTTGGAACCGTCGGCAAGCAGTCTCCGTACAACCCGGGAGAGATGTAGATGTCCGTATCGGACGAGACCACCACCGTCACCGACGGCATCATCCTGACCGACGCCGCCGCGTCGAAGGTCAAGGCGCTGCTCGACCAGGAAGGCCGTGACGACCTGTCGCTGCGCGTCGCCGTCCAGCCCGGCGGCTGCTCCGGCCTGCGCTACCAGCTCTTCTTCGACGAGCGCTCGCTCGACGGCGACGTGGTGAAGGACTTCGGTGGCGTCAAGGTCACCACCGACCGCATGAGCGCCCCCTACCTGGGCGGCGCCACCATCGACTTCGTGGATACGATCGAGAAGCAGGGCTTCACGATCGACAACCCGAACGCGACGGGCTCCTGCGCCTGCGGTGACTCCTTCAGCTGAGCCACGCGGCACCACCGGCACGAGAAGGGCGGCGGCCCGGGGACGACCCCGGGCCGCCGCCCTTCTCGCGCCTCGGGGCGTCAGCGGCCCCCGGACGGCGCCGGCAGCCGCGCGCCCGGCTTGTGCGCCGGGACGTCCCCGCCGTCCGAGCCCACGACCGTCCGGTCACCCAGCGGCTGGTCCAGCCGCACCGTCCGCTCGTGCTCCTTGGCGATCAGGATGCAGACCTCGTCCGGCTGCGAGGTCTCGGTCACCGTGACGGTCACCTTCCGCGCGCTCTCCTTCGCCGTCGCGGCGTAGTCGGCGCACACCCCGCCCGTGAAGTGCACGGTCAGCTCGCTGCCCTCGGCCGTGTAGCCGCTCACCCGGACGTCCCGCCGGTCCTCCGTCCCCGAGGCCGGGTCGGACGGCGACGACGAGGACGGGGCCGGTGACGGCGAGGCGGAGGGCGTGGTGCTCAGGTACTCGGGGGCGACCGCCGGATACGTGACCGTGAAGGCGTCCCGCGCGCCCGGCGCCCGCACCTGGAACAGCCAGGACGGCACCAGCGTCTGCCGCCCCCGCACCGGATGCGCGGCCAGTCCGAACACCGCGTCCTCGACCGTGACCGTCTGCCTCTCCGGCTTGCGCGGTGTGTCCGTCGCCGGCTCGCAGGGCGTGTCCGCGCCGTCCTGCCGGTGCAGCGGTACGGGGCTCGCGCAGCCCCCGACGCCCGCCCCGGGGCCGGAGCCCGGCGTGTTCAGCAGCGCCAGCGTCTCCTCGGCGTCCAGGACGGGGTACGTGTCCCCCTCGACCGGCGCCTTCACCTGCCCGCTGCCGCCGACGACCTCGCCCCGCGCGCCGACGACGACCCCGGTCGTCCAGCCGTACGTGGGCAGCCCGCCGACCTCGGGTTCGGCGTTCACGGCCCGCCGGGCGCCCATGACCTGGCTCGCGTCCAGCTTGGCGTCGTCCTGTCCCACCGCCTTCAGCACCGGCGCCGCCGCCTTCTTCGCGGCCGCCTCGCCCACCGGCGTCCCGTCGGCGGAGGCGGCCCCGCACACGGCGCCCTTCTTGCAGTTGTCGGTGCCGGGCGTGTAGCGGTGGAAGCTCCAGGTGCCCGGCGCCCGCCGGTCCACCGTGAGCAGCGGGCCGGAACCGTCCCTGGCGTTGCCCGCCTGCCAGGCGTCCCCCCGTGCCACCGGGGCCCCGTCCACGCCGAGGGCCTTCGCCAGCCGGGTCACCTCCTCCTCGGTGACCTGGCCCTCGGCCCGGTACACGGGCGCCGAACCGGGCCCCTCGGGGAGCGGGCCGCCGGCGCGGTAGGTGACGCCGTGCGGGTCGGGCTCGCCGGGCGCGATGCCGCCGGAACCACCCTGCCCGGACGCCCCGTGGCCGTCGAGGAGGAGCGGCGGGGGAGTGTCGTCGCCCGGTGCCCCGGACGTCGTGCCGCCGTCCGAACCGCCGCCGGAGGCGGACGTGGCCAGATACGCCCCACCGGTCCCGGCCAACAGCACGGCCGCGGCGACGGAGGCGACGGCGAGCGCCGGGGAACGCCGCCGCGCGGGGCGCCCGCGGCCGGCCTCGTCGTCGGCGGCGTCGTTGTCGGGTCGCTCGGTGTTCACCGCATCGCTCCTTCGGCTGTTACGGGGGACAGCGATGGGACGCGGTGGGGTGGGATCCGGTTCCCGGCGGCCGTGCGGGTCGCCCGGACGGCTCAGTCGCCGTAGTCCGACATCGCGTCCAGCAACCGGGCCGATGTCCGCGGCACCCGCACGCCGTGGATGAGCGACAGCGGGACGGCACGGGGCAGGACGCGCGCCGGAGCCGCCCAGCGCGGGGCCATCCGGGCGCAGTCACCGCGCAGCGACGCCAGATCGCCGTCCAGGTCGGCCGGGGCGCGGTCGGCGGTCCCCGGCTTGGTCGTCCCCGGCTTGCTCGTCCCCGGCCTCGTCAGCTTCGTCATAACAGCACCGTAGGCATGTCCCGGACCGCGAAGAAAGTTGTACTACCGGGTAGTTTTGCCTGCTTCGAACCGGGGGCACTCCCGGGTAGCGTGAACTGTCAACCCGCCTCCCCCTCAGGAGAGAGTCCACGCCGTGCGCATCGCAGTCACCGGCTCCATCGCCACCGACCACCTCATGACCTTCCCCGGCCGCTTCGCCGACCAGCTCGTCGCGGACCAGCTCCACACGGTCTCGCTCTCCTTCCTGGTCGACCAGCTCGACGTGCGCCGGGGCGGCGTCGCCGCGAACATCGCCTTCGGCATGGGGCAGCTCGGCACCCGGCCGATCCTCGTCGGCGCGGCCGGCTCGGACTTCGACGAGTACCGGGCCTGGCTGGACCGGCACGGCGTCGACACCGGTTCGGTGCGCATCTCCGAGACCCTGCACACCGCCCGCTTCGTCTGCACGACCGACGCCGACCACAACCAGATCGGCTCCTTCTACACGGGCGCGATGAGCGAGGCCCGCCTCATCGAGCTCAAGACCGTCGCCGACCGCGTGGGCGGTCTCGACCTGGTCTCCATCGGCGCCGACGACCCGGAGGCGATGCTCCGGCACACCGAGGAGTGCCGCACGCGGTCCATCCCCTTCGCGGCCGACTTCTCCCAGCAGATCGCCCGGATGAACGGCGACGAGATCCGGATACTGCTGGACGGGGCGACCTACCTCTTCTCCAACGAGTACGAGAAGGGGCTCATCGAGACCAAGACCGGCTGGAGCGACGAGGAGATCCTCGGCCGCGTCGGCCACCGCGTCACCACCCTCGGCGCCCGGGGCGTGCGCATCGAGCGGGCCGGCGAGGAGACCATCGAGGTCGGCGTCCCCGACGAGGAGCGCAAGGCCGACCCCACGGGCGTCGGCGACGCCTTCCGCGCGGGGTTCCTGTCGGGCCTGGCCTGGGGTGTCTCCCTGGAGCGGGCCGCGCAGGTCGGGTGCATGCTCGCCACGCTGGTCATCGAGACCGTGGGCACGCAGGAGTACCAGCTGCGGCGGGCGCACTTCATGGAGCGGTTCACGAAGGCGTACGGCGACGAGGCCGCCGCGGAGGTCCGGGCGCACCTGGGCTGATCCGGGCCCTCGGCGGCGTCAGTCCGACCGGCGGACCACGTAGGCCGTTCCCCGGTCCGCCGGTTCCTCACCCACGTACTCCTGGCCCCGCATCTCGCACCAGGCCGGGATGTCCAGCCGGGCCGCCTCGTCGTCGGACAGGACGCGGACCGTGCCCCCGACGGGCACGTCGCCGATGACCTTGGCCAGCTCGATCACCGGAATGGGGCAGCGCCGGCCGATCGCGTCCACGACGAGGCCGGCCCCGGCGTCCCGGACGGCTCCCGCGGCCACCGGCGCCCCCAGCTTCTCCCGCACCGCGGCCACCGTCCCCGGCAGCACCTCCAGGAACCGCTCGACGTCCTCGGCCGGCGTCCCCGGCGGCAGCGACACCCGGACGTTGCCCTCGCTGAGCACGCCCATCGCCCGCAGGACGTGGCTCGGCGTCAGGGTGCTGCTGGTGCACGACGAACCGGAGGAGACCGAGAACCCCGCGCGGTCCAGCTCGTGCAGCAATGTCTCCCCGTCGACATAGAGACAGGAGAAGGTGACGACGCCGGGCAGCCGGCGCACCGGGTCGCCGACCACCTCCACGTCCGGCACCAGCGCGGGCACCCGCGCCCGGATCCGCTCCGTCAGCTCCCGCAGCCGCGCCGCCTCCTCGGCCGCCTCGGCCCGCACCGCCCGCAGCGACGCCGCCGCGGCCACGATCGCCGGGAGGTTCTCGAAGCCCGGCATCCGGCCCGACTCCCGTTCGTCCCCGGGCCCTTGCGGCGCGAACCGCACACCCTTGCGGACCACGAGCAGCCCGACCCCCGACGGCCCGCCCCACTTGTGGGCACTCGCCGCGAGCAGCGACCAGTCGCCCGGCACCCGGCCCCAGCCCAGCGACTGGGCCGCGTCCACCAGCAGCGGCACACCCGCCGCCCGGCAGGCCTCGGCCACGGCCGCCACCGGCTGCTCGGTGCCCACCTCGTGGTTGGCGGACTGCAGACAGGCGAGCGCGGTGTCGTCGCGCAGCGCCGCCGCGTACGCCGCCGGGTCCACCGTCCCCGTCCGGTCCACGGGCACCTGGGTGACCGTCCCGCCGTCGCCCTCGTGCACGTCGGCCGCGTGCAGTACAGAGGAGTGTTCGACGGCTGACACGATCAGGTGACGTCCGACGCGACGCCGACCGGCCAGCGCCCCCGCGACGCCCGAATGCACCGCCCGCGTCCCCGAAGGAGTGAACACCAGCTCGTCCGCCCGGCACCCCACGGCCTCGGCCGCCGCCTCCCGCGCCGCGTCGAGCAGCAACCGCGCCCGGCGCCCTTCCCGGTGGAGCCGGGCGGGATCGGCCCACCCCTCGTCCAGGGAGGCCAACAGCGCCTGCCGGGCGACAGGGTGAAGAGGGACGGCGGAGGCGGCATCGAAGTAGGACACACCGCAACGCTATGCCGTCCGGCCGGCCCGCGCCCCCAAAGGGGGGCCGGGCCGCGTCGCCGGCCGGGCCGCGCCGGCGTGCGCGCGAGCGGCCACGACGAGCCGCGGGCAGCCGAACACCCCCGGTCCGACCCTCCGTAGGCGCCTGAGCCCACCCTTCGGAGTGACCGGCGGCGCGTATGCCACCCTCCCCGCGAACCCCCGGAGGGCGTCGGCTAGGGTTTGGTCCGCATAAACATCAAACCCCTGCCCGACGCAGGGCGGCGACCGACCAGCGAGAAGGCCGCAGCCGAACAGCGCGGGCGAGACTCTCGGGAAGGCGCTACGTGAGTCCCAACGGCTCCGACCGCTCGCCGCGGCGCCCGATGCGGCGGAAGCTGCTGCAGGCACTGACCGCGGGCCTGGTCCTGGCGACCGCCACCGGTTGCACATACGAGGACTTCCCCCGCCTCGGCATGCCCACCCCAACCACGGAAGAGGCTCCGCGGATCCTCTCCCTGTGGCAGGGATCGTGGGCTGCCGCGCTGGCCACCGGCGTGCTGGTGTGGGGCCTGATCCTGTGGAGTTGCTTCTTCCACCGGCGCAGCCGCACCAAGGTCGAGGTCCCTCCGCAGACCAGGTACAACCTGCCCATCGAGGCCCTGTACACCATGGTTCCGCTCGTTATCGTCTCGGTGCTGTTCTACTTCACCGCCCGTGACGAGTCGGAGCTCCTGAGCCTCAAGAAGAATCCCGACGTCACGGTCAACGTGGTCGGCTTCCAGTGGAGCTGGTGCTTCAACTACGTCGAGGACGTCGCCGGTTCCACGGGGGACGCCAAGACCTCCAAGGAACTGGCCGCGATCCCGGACCGGTTCAAGAAGGAGTTCCCGGCGAACGCCGGCGGCACCTTCGACTGCGGTGTCCCGGGTACGCGGAACCCGCAGACCAACAACCCGGGCCCGACCCTCTGGCTCCCCAAGGGCAAGACGGTCCGCTTCGTCCTGACCTCGCGTGACGTCATCCACTCCTTCTGGGTGGTGCCGTTCCTGATGAAGCAGGACGTCATTCCGGGCCACACCAACGCCTTCGAGGTGACCCCCAACAAGGAGGGCACGTTCCTGGGCAAGTGCGCCGAGCTGTGCGGCGTCGACCACTCCCGGATGCTGTTCAACGTGAAGGTCGTCTCCCCGGAGCGCTACGAGCAGCACCTCCAGGACCTCGCGAAGAAGGGGCAGACCGGTTACGTTCCCGCCGGCATCGCGCAGACGAGCCACGAGAAGAACCGGGAGACGAACAACCTGTGAGCATCCTCAACGAACCCCAGGGTGCCGCGGCAGCAGGATCCCACTACCAGGATGAGCTGCCGGTCCGGCGCCAGAGGCGTGGCGAGATCGTGGTCAAGTGGCTGACGACCACGGACCACAAGACGATCGGCACGCTGTACCTGATCACGTCCTTCGCGTTCTTCTGCATCGGTGGCGTGATGGCTCTGGTCATGCGCGCCGAGCTGGCCCGGCCGGGCCTGCAGATCATGTCGAACGAGCAGTTCAACCAGGCGTTCACGATGCACGGCACGATCATGCTGCTGATGTTCGCGACGCCGCTGTTCTCCGGCTTCGCGAACTGGATCATGCCGCTGCAGATCGGCGCGCCGGACGTGGCCTTCCCCCGGCTGAACATGTTCGCCTACTGGCTGTACCTGTTCGGTTCGCTCATCGCGGTGGGCGGCTTCCTGACCCCGCAGGGCGCGGCCGACTTCGGCTGGTTCGCCTACTCGCCGCTGTCCGACGCGGTGCACTCGCCGGGCATCGGCGGTGACCTGTGGATCATGGGTCTGGCCTTCTCCGGCTTCGGCACCATCCTCGGCTCGGTCAACTTCATCACCACGATCATCTGCATGCGCGCGCCCGGCATGACCATGTTCCGCATGCCGATCTTCACCTGGAACGTGCTGCTGACCGGTGTGCTGGTCCTGCTGGCCTTCCCGGTGCTGGCCGCGGCCCTGTTCGCGCTGGAGGCGGACCGCAAGTTCGGTGCGCACATCTTCGACGCGGCCAACGGCGGGGCGTTGCTGTGGCAACACCTGTTCTGGTTCTTCGGACACCCAGAGGTGTACATCATCGCGTTGCCGTTCTTCGGCATCGTCAGTGAGATCATCCCGGTCTTCTCCCGCAAGCCGATCTTCGGCTACATGGGCCTGATCGCCGCGACGATCGCGATCGCGGGTCTGTCGGTGACGGTGTGGGCGCACCACATGTACGTCACGGGCGGTGTGCTGCTGCCGTTCTTCTCGTTCATGACCTTCCTGATCGCGGTCCCGACCGGTGTGAAGTTCTTCAACTGGATCGGCACCATGTGGAAGGGCTCGCTGTCCTTCGAGACACCGATGCTGTGGTCGGCCGGCTTCCTGGTCACCTTCCTCTTCGGTGGTCTGACGGGTGTCATCCTGGCCTCGCCGCCGCTGGACTTCCACGTCTCGGACTCGTACTTCGTGGTGGCGCACTTCCACTACGTGGTGTTCGGCACGGTGGTGTTCGCGATGTTCGCCGGCTTCCACTTCTGGTGGCCGAAGTTCACCGGTAAGCTGCTCGACGAGCGCCTGGGCAAGATCACCTTCTGGACGCTGTTCGTCGGCTTCCACGGCACGTTCCTGGTCCAGCACTGGCTGGGTGCCGAGGGCATGCCGCGCCGGTACGCCGACTACCTGAACGCCGACGGCTTCACCGCCCTGAACACGATCTCGACGATCAGCTCGTTCCTGCTCGGCATGTCCCTGCTGCCGTTCTTCTACAACATCTGGAAGACGGCCAAGTACGGCAAGCCGGTCGGCGTGGACGACCCGTGGGGCTACGGCCGCTCCCTGGAGTGGGCGACCTCCTGCCCGCCGCCGCGGCACAACTTCCTCACCCTGCCCCGCATCCGCAGTGAATCCCCCGCCTTCGACCTGCACCACCCGGAGATCTCCGCGATCGACCAGCTCGAGAACGTCGGTCACGGGGAGAAGGCTCTCGCTGGTGGCAAGGAGGCCGGCAAGTGAAGATCCAGGGCAAGCTCTTCATCTGGCTGAGCGTCTTCATCCTGATCGTCGCGATCGTCTACGGCTACTGGTCGAAGGAGCCGGCCGGCACCACGGCCCTCTTCCTGGCCTTCGGCCTGGCCATCATGATCGGCTTCTACCTGGCCTTCACGGCCAGGCGGGTCGACGCCGGCGCCCAGGACAACAAGGAAGCGGACGTCGCGGACGACGCCGGAGAGGTCGGGTTCTTCAGCCCGCACAGCTGGCAGCCCCTGGCGCTCGGCGTCGGTGGCGCCCTCGCCTTCCTGGGCGTGGCGGTCGGCTGGTGGGTCATGTACTTCTCGGCACCGGTCATCCTCGTCGGCCTGTTCGGCTGGGTCTTCGAGTACTACCGCGGTGAGAACCGCACCCAGTAGCACCCACTGGGCGCCAAGGGCCCGGACACTCCCTCAGGAGTGTCCGGGCCCTTGCGTGTCCGGCCCGTTCTCGTCACCTCCTCACTCACTCGTCCGGGTTACCCGCCGTGCCGCGATTGACGTCGCTCCGTAGCGTGAGGCCATGAGCGACACGGTTCACTTCCAGGCGCGGGGGCGTAAGGTCGTCGGCTGCACCCTGCTGGTGATCGCCCTCGGCGCGAGCGTCACCGCCTGCATGGGCGACGACAACCCGCTGTCGGCCGCGCCGTACGACGCGGCCGGCCAGATCTCCTTCAACGGCCCCACGGACGCCGGGGAGAAGGCCGACCCGGACAAGCCCCTGGAGGTCGTCGCCGAGGGCGCCGACGGGCGCATCACGGACGTCACGGCCATGGACGCGACGGGCCGCTACGTGGCGGGCGAACTCTCCGCCGACGGGGCCCGCTGGCACAGCACCTCCCCACTGGCCGCCAACGCCCGCTACACCGTGCGGGTGAGCACCGAGAACGACGACGGCGAGCCCGGCCGCAAGATCCTCACCCTCGAGACCGGCAGACCCAGCGCGAAGAAGACCCTGAACGTCGTCTTCGGGCCCGAGGCGGGCGCGTACGGCGTCGGCCAGCCCATCACCGCCGACCTGAGCCAGCCGGTCCGGGACAAGGCCCAGCGGGCCGTGGTGGAACGCGCCCTGAAGGTGGACTCCACGCCCGCGGTCGAAGGCGCCTGGTACTGGGTGGACGACAAGAAGCTCCACTACCGGCCCCGGGAGTACTGGCCCGCCCACGCCACCGTCCAGGTCCGCAGCGCTCTCGAGGGCATCAAGATCGGCGACCGGATGTGGGGCGGCACCGCCAAGCCCCTGAAGATCACGACGGAGGACCACGTCGTGGCCGTCACCGACGCCGCCGCGCACACCCTGACGGTCTACCGGGACGGCACGGAGATCCGGAAGATCCCCGTCACCACCGGCAAACCCGGCTTCGAGACGCGCAACGGCGTCAAGGTCGTCCTGGGCAAGGAACCCTTCGTACGCATGCGCAGCAGCACCGTGGGCATCGCCGAGGGGTCCTCGGAGTCGTACGACCTGCCCGTCTACTTCGCCACCCGGGTCACCTGGAGCGGCGAGTACGTGCACGCCGCGCCCTGGTCCGTCGGCTCCCAGGGCTCCGCGAACGTCAGCCACGGCTGCGTCGGCATGAGCAACGCCAACGCGAAGTGGTTCTTCGGCGCGGTCCAGGAGGGCGACCTCGTCCAGGTCGTCAACTCCGGTGGGAAGACGATGGAGTCCTTCGGCAACGGCTTCGGCGACTGGAACCTGGACTGGACCAAGTGGCGCACCGGCAGTGCCCTTACGGGTGGCGCCGGCAGCGCCGCGCACAGTCAGGAGGCGGCGCGGCTGCGACCGGCGGCGGTGTGAGTGCCCCGAGAGGGGCGCGGGACCGTGGGGACACCCGGCGCAGCCGCGTGTCCCCACGGCTCTCAGGCGCTCTGCAGATGCCTCTGCCGCAGCAGGGAGGCCAGCGCACCCGCGAACTCGACCGGCTCCACCGGCAGCGCCACAGCCGCCTCCGCACGGCTCCACGTGGCCAGCCACGCGTCCTGCGGCCGTGCGATCAGCAGCAGCACCGGCGGGCACCGGAAGACCTCGTCCTTGATCTGCCGGCACATCCCCATGCCGCCCATGGGCACGGCCTCGCCGTCCAGCACGCAGACGTCGATCCCGCCCTTGTCCAGCTCCTTGAGCACGGCGGCCGGGGTGGCGCACTCCACGAACTCGACCACGGGCACGTCCGGGGCCGGCCGCCGGCCGGTCGCCAGCCGCACCTGCTCGCGGGTGTTGGAGTCGTCGCTGTAGACCAGCACCGTGGCGGTCGCCTGCATGCTTCCTCCGATACGCGGTGAAGACCGATGAAGCCCGATGACGCTGTCGTAGCCCGTCGCGCCGGATGCTACTCCCTTGAACACCCCGTCAACACTGGTTCGGACACGGCTTCGAGGTGCCGTTCGATGGGCCATACGGGCAGTACAGAGGGTGCGGACACTCCGAACGGCACCCCCCGGGGTGAGGGCGGGATAAGCGACCGACATAATGTCGGTCGTGGCGACAGCAACGACAGTAGAAACCGGGCACGCGCACCCGTCGGTCAACCGGCCGAACCTCACCAGCGTCGGAACCATCATCTGGTTGAGTTCCGAGCTGATGTTCTTCGCGGCCCTCTTCGCGATGTACTTCACCCTGCGATCGGTGACCGGCCCGGACTTCTGGTCCGAGAAGGCCGACGCGCTGAACTTCCCGTTCTCCGCGACGAACACCACGATCCTGGTGCTCTCCTCCCTCACCTGTCAGCTCGGCGTGTTCGCGGCCGAGCGCGGGGACGTGAAGAAGCTCCGGATGTGGTTCATCGTCACCTTCGTGATGGGTGCGATCTTCATCGGCGGTCAGGTGTTCGAGTACACCGAGCTGGTCAAGCACGAGGGCCTGTCGCTCTCGTCGGACCCGTACGGCTCGGTGTTCTACCTGACCACCGGCTTCCACGGACTGCACGTGACGGGCGGCCTCATCGCCTTCCTGCTGGTCCTCGGCCGCACCTACGCGGCCCGGAGGTTCACCCACGAGCAGGCGACCGCCGCCATCGTCGTGTCCTACTACTGGCACTTCGTCGATGTCGTCTGGATCGGCCTCTTCGCCACGATCTACATGATCAAGTAGTCGCGGCACGCACCCGCGCAATACCAGAAGCATCGACGCAGAAGATCCTGACACCGGGGTAATCCGTGAAAAAGCTCTCCGCACGACGACGCCACCCGCTGGCGGCGCTCGTCGTCCTACTCCTCGCGCTGGCATGCACAGGGGGGCTGTACGCCGCGTTCGCACCCGCGAGCAAGGCGCAGGCCGATGAAACCGCCCAGTCCCTCGCCATCGACGAGGGCAAGAAGCTCTACGCCGTCGGCTGTGCCAGCTGCCACGGCACCGGAGGTCAGGGCACCACCGACGGTCCGAGCCTGGTCGGCGTGGGCGCCGCTGCCGTCGACTTCCAGGTGGGCACCGGCCGTATGCCGGCCCAGCAGCCGGGCGCACAGGTCCCGCGCAAGAAGGTGATCTACTCCCAGGCGGAGATCGACCAGCTGGCGGCCTACGTCGCCTCGCTGGGCGCCGGTCCGGCCGTCCCCTCGAAGGACAAGTACGGTCCGGAGGGCGCGGACGTCGCCAAGGGCGGTGAGCTGTGGCGCACCAACTGCGCGCAGTGCCACAACTTCACCGGCAAGGGCGGCGCGCTGACCCACGGCAAGTTCGCACCGTCGCTCGAGGACGTGGACCCGAAGCACATCTACGAGGCCATGCAGACCGGCCCGCAGAACATGCCCTCCTTCCCCGACACCACCCTGTCGGAGCAGAACAAGAAGGACATCATCGCCTACCTGGACGCGGTCAACGGCGACGAGACCGTGGAACCCGGCGGCCTCAACCTCGGCGGCCTGGGTCCGGTCAGTGAGGGTCTGTTCGCGTGGGTCTTCGGACTGGGCGCGCTGATCGCCGTCGCCGTCTGGGTCGCCGCTCGGACCGCAAAGGCCAAGAAGTCATGAGTAGCCAAGACATTCCAGAAGAGAACCTGCCCGCTGCGCAGGACACCCCGCACGGCTCGGTGAAGGTCGCGGACGAGGAGAACCCGTTCGCCGACCCGGGCCTGCCGCCCCACGAGCACCGCGTCCAGGACGACGACGAGCGGGCCGCCAAGCGGTCCGAGCGCACGGTCGCCCTGCTGTTCACGGTGTCGATGCTGGCCACCATCGGCTTCATCGCCGCGTTCGTGACGATCCCGGTCGACAAGTCGGTCTACATCTTCCCGCTCGGTCACATCAGCGCGCTGAACTTCGCGCTCGGCATGACGCTCGGCGTCTCGCTGTTCGCCATCGGCGCGGGCGCGGTCCACTGGGCCCGCACCCTGATGTCCGACGAGGAGATCGCCGACGAGCGCCACCCGATCGAGGCCCCTGCGGAGGTCCGTGCCAAGGTCCACGCGGACTTCAGGCAGGGTGCCAAGGAGTCCGTGATCGGGCGCCGCAAGCTGATCCGCAACACGATGCTGGGCGCGCTCACCCTGGTGCCGCTCTCCGGCGTCGTCCTGCTGCGCGACCTCGGACCGCTGCCGGAGACCAAGCTCCGCCACACCCTGTGGTCCAAGGGCAAGATGCTCGTCAACATGAACACCCACGAACCGCTGCGTCCCTCCGACGTCGCGGTGGGCTCGCTCACCTTCGCCATGCCCCAGGGCCTGGACGAGCACGACGAGGAGTTCCAGAACGAGATCGCCAAGGCGGCGCTGATGATCATCCGGCTGGAGCCGGAGGCCATCAAGGACAAGCGCGAGCTCGAGTGGTCGCACGAGGGCATCGTGGCGTACTCGAAGATCTGCACCCACGTCGGTTGCCCGATCTCCCTGTACGAGCAGCAGACGCATCACGCGCTCTGCCCCTGCCACCAGTCCACCTTCGACCTTGCCGACGGCGCCCGGGTGATCTTCGGTCCCGCCGGTCACGCCCTGCCGCAGCTGCGCATCGGCGTGAACGACGAGGGTTACCTCGAAGCGCTCGGCGACTTCGAGGAGCCCGTCGGTCCTGCTTTCTGGGAGCGCGGATGAGCACTACAGCCAACGAAGCCCCCCGCTCTCGCGGGAAGGCACCGGCCGGCGAGCGCGTCGCCGACTGGGCCGACGGCCGACTGGGGATCTACTCCCTGGCCAAGGCCAACATGCGCAAGATCTTCCCCGACCACTGGTCGTTCATGTTGGGTGAGGTCTGCCTCTACAGCTTCATCATCATCATCCTCACGGGTGTGTACCTGACGCTGTTCTTCCACCCGTCGATGAACGAGGTCACGTACCACGGTTCGTACGTGCCGATGCAGGGCCAGCTGATGAGCGAGGCGTACGCCTCGACGCTGGAGATCAGCTTCGACGTCCGCGGTGGTCTGCTCATCCGGCAGATCCACCACTGGGCGGCGCTGGTCTTCCTCGCCGGCATGTTCGTGCACATGATGCGCGTGTTCTTCACCGGCGCGTTCCGCAAGCCGCGTGAGATCAACTGGCTGTTCGGCTTCCTGCTGTTCGTCCTCGGCATGTTCACCGGCTTCACCGGTTACTCGCTCCCGGACGACCTGCTCTCGGGCACCGGTATCCGCTTCATGGAGGGCGCGATCCTGTCCGTGCCGATCATCGGCACGTACATCTCGTTCTTCCTCTTCGGCGGGGAGTTCCCCGGCCACGACTTCGTGGCCCGGTTCTACTCGATCCACATCCTGCTGCTGCCGGGCATCATGCTCGGTCTGGTGGTCGGCCACCTGATCCTGGTCTTCTACCACAAGCACACGCAGTTCGCGGGTCCCGGCAAGACCAACAAGAACGTCGTCGGCATGCCGCTGCTGCCGGTGTACATGGCGAAGGCCGGAGGCTTCTTCTTCCTGGTCTTCGGTGTGATCGCCGCGATCTCGGCCATCGCCACGATCAACCCGGTCTGGAGCATCGGCCCCTACCGTCCGGACCAGGTGTCCACCAACGCCCAGCCCGACTGGTACATGGGCTTCTCCGAGGGCCTGATCCGTGTCATGCCCGGCTGGGAGATCAACTTCTGGGGTCACACGCTCGTCCTGGGCGTGCTCATCCCGCTGATCATCTTCCCGCTGGTCCTGGTGGCGATCGGCGTCTACCCGTTCATCGAGTCCTGGATCACGGGCGACAAGCGCGAGCACCACATCCTGGACCGCCCGCGCAACGCCCCGACCCGTACGGCCTTCGGTGTTGCCTGGCTGACCGTCTACTTCGTGCTGCTGATCGGTGGCGGCAACGACCTGTGGGCCACGCACTTCCACCTGTCGATCAACGCGATCACCTGGTTCGTCCGCATCGCGTTCTTCGTCGGTCCGGTCGTCGCGTTCGTCATCACCAAGCGGATCTGCCTCGGCCTCCAGCGCCGGGACCGGGACAAGGTGCTGCACGGCCGCGAGGCGGGCATCATCAAGCGCCTGCCGCACGGTGAGTTCATCGAGGTGCACGAGCCGCTCAGCCAGGAGCAGCTGTACACCCTCACGGCGCACGAGCAGTACAAGCCGGCCGAGATCGGCCCGACGGTCGACGAGAACGGCGTCGAGCGCAAGCCGAAGGGCATGGAGAAGCTCCGCGCCAAGCTCAGCAAGGCGTACTACGGCGAGGACGCGCAGATTCCGAAGCCGACTGTCGAGGAGTACAAGGAGATCACGAGCGGCCACGGCCACCACTGACCCTCCAGCGTCGCCACACCACGGTCGAAGGGCCCCGTCCGGTCTGCGGACGGGGCCCTTCGCCGTGCCCGGGGCTGGATAGGGTGGGGAGTGCATACCTTTCCGTGATTCACACACGCAGGAGCGGCTGATGAGCGCTGTGACCCCCGCTGGAGGCGACACCACGGCGGGCCGCTCCTGGCCCGCCCTGCTGAACGGACTGCTGGACGGCCGCGACCTGTCCGCGGACGACACCGCCTGGGCGCTGGACGTGATCATGCGCGGCGAGGCGACGGACGCGCAGATCGCCGGGTTCGCGGTGGCGCTGCGGTCCAAGGGCGAGACCGTCGAGGAGATCTCCGGCCTCGTCCGCACCATGTACGCCCACGCCAACGTGATCGAGGTGCCGGGCGAGACGGTCGACATCGTCGGCACCGGCGGCGACGGCGCGAAGACCGTCAACATCTCCACCATGTCGGCGATCGTCGTCGCCGGCACGGGCGCGAAGGTCGTCAAGCACGGCAACCGGGCGGCCTCCTCCGCTTCCGGTGCCTCCGATGTGCTGGAGAAGCTCGGGGTCAATCTGGAGCTGACGCCGAAGCGGGTGGCCCAGGTCGCCGAGGAGGCCGGCATCACCTTCTGCTTCGCCGTGAAGTTCCACCCCTCACTGCGCCATGTGGCGGCGGCCCGCGGCCAGCTGGGCATCCGCACGGTGTTCAACTTCCTGGGGCCGCTGACCAACCCCGCCCGGGTGAAGGCCCAGGCGATCGGGGTCGCGCACGCCCGGATGGCGCCGATCATCGCCGGTGTCTTCGCCGAGCGCGGCCACTCGTCCCTGGTCTTCCGGGGTGACGACGGCCTCGACGAGCTGACCACGACGGCCACGTCCCGGGTCTGGGTCGTGCGGGACGGCAAGGTCTCCGAGGAGGCCTTCGACCCGCGGGACGTCGGCCTCGAACTGGTGCCGGTGGAGGCCCTGCGCGGCGCCGACGCCTCCTACAACGCGGATGTCGCCCGCCGTCTGCTGGCCGGCGAGAGAGGCCCTGTGCGGGACGCGGTGCTGCTGAACTCGGCGGCGGCCCTGGTCGCCCTGGAGCCCGGCGACGCTCCGCTGACCGAGCGGATCCGGGCCGGCATGGACCGGGCGGCCGAGGCCATCGACTCGGGCGCGGCCCGGCGGACCCTGGAGCGCTGGATCGCGGCGAGCAACGCCTGACGGACCGCCGGTGTGACGTCCGTCCCGCGATCCGGACACGGGTTGCGGGACGACGATCACTTCCCGTACGTTCCTTGGCAGGTCATGAGCGACAGTCATTCGGCCCCGGCCGACTGTCCGGCAACCCTCCGTCCGTGGCGGGGTGCCCCGGGTGAAGACCAGGCGGTGGACAGCAAGGTCCACGGCAAGCGCGGACCCCTCGCGTCACCAGGGGTCCTGGGTCGTTCGAGGGAGTCTCCCGTGAATCAGCGAATGCGATAGGGCCGCAGAGCCCCGCCTCCGCAATCCCCTTCATCACCTGCACCACCCTTCTCCGTTCCTCACCTTCTCCCACGCTCGAGCCGTCGCGGTTCGCGTGGTGATGACACCTGCCTTTCACGGGAGTGCACCCATGTCCGTCTCCGCCGTCGCCGCAGACCAGTCCGTTTGTGCCCCGCTGCCCGTTCTGGGCCGGGATGTCACCGTCCCGCTCGTCACCGGCGGCGAGGTCACCTACGCCGCGCTCGACTACGCCGCCAGCGCGCCCGCGCTCCAGCGGGTCTGGGACGACGTGGCGGCCTACGCCCCGTACTACGGCAGCGTGCACCGTGGCGCCGGGTACCTGTCGCAGCTGTCGACCGACCTGTTCGAGAACGCGCGGAACACCGTCGCCGACTTCCTCGACTGCCGGGAGGGGGACCAGGTGGTGTTCACCCGGTCCACCACCGACTCCCTCAACCTGCTCGCCGCCGCGCTCCCCGCCGACTGCCGGGTCTTCGTCTTCGAGACCGAGCACCACGCCTCGCTGCTGCCCTGGAGGGACGCGGACGTGACCTACCTCGACGCCCCGCGCACCCCGGCGCAGGCCGTCGCGACCCTGGAGCGCGCCCTCGCCGCCCGCGAGCCCCACGGGCCCGCCCTGGTCTGCGTCACCGGTGCCTCCAACGTCACCGGCGAGCTCTGGCCGGTGCGTGAACTGGCCGCCGCGGCACACGCGCACGGCGCCCGGATCGTGCTGGACGCCGCCCAGCTCGCCCCGCACCACCCGGTGTCCGTGACCGGCCTGGACGTGGACTGGGTCGCCTTCTCCGGGCACAAGCTGTACGCCCCCTTCGGCTCCGGCGTGCTGGCCGGGCGTGCCGACTGGCTGCGCGAGGCGGAGCCGTACCTCGCCGGCGGCGGCGCCAGCCGCCGGGTCAGCCGGCGCACCGACGGGGGCGTGGACGTGGAGTGGCACGAGAGCGCCGCGCGGCACGAGGCCGGGTCGCCCAACGTCATCGGCGCCTACGCCATCGCCTCCGCCTGCAAGGCGCTCACCGAGGCCGGGTTCGACACGCTGGTCGCCCGTGAGGAGTACCTGGTCCGCAAGGTGCGGGAGGGGCTCGCCGAGGTGCCGGAGGTCCGGGTCCTGTCCCTCTTCGGTGACGACGCGCCCCGCGTCGGCGTGCTCTCGTTCGTCGTCGAGGGCTGGAACAGCTCCCACTTCGCCGCCGCGCTCTCCGCCGAGTACGGCATCGGCGTGCGCGACGGCCTGTTCTGCGCCCACCCCCTGGTGCGCACCCTGCTGGGCAGTGACCCGCAGACGCAGGGCGAGTGCGGCGCCCCCGAGGCGGCGCCGGGCGAGAAGTCCCTCAACGCCATCCGCGTGAGCTTCGGCGCGGGCACGCCGGACGAGCACGTCGAACGGTTCGTGACCGCGGTCAGGGAGCTGGTGAACGACGGCGCCCGGTGGAACTACCGCACCGAGGACGGGCGGTGCGTGCCCGACACCACCTCCGCCGACGAGGCCTGAGCCGCCCGGCCCGGCAGCCGCGCACCCAGCAGGATCATCCGCAGCGCCCGCTCCGTGGCGTCCGCGAGCAGCTCGGCGGCGCGCACCAGGGCGTCCGCCAGGGCCATCGGGGCCGGCACGATGCCGTGGCAGGCGTCCACGCCCGGCACCTCGTGCGCACCCTCGCCGAGCGTGCCGGCCAGGGCGAGGACGGGACGGCCGGAGAGCTTGGCGCGGCGGGCCACCTCGGCCGGGACCTTGCCGCGCGGCGTCTGGTGGTCCAGGGCCCCCTCGGCGGTGAGCACCAGGTCGGCGCGGGCGAGCCGGGCGTCCAGGTCGAGATGGTCCAGCAGGACGTCGAAGCGGGGCAGCAGCCGGGCACCGACGGCGGCCAGCCCCGCGCCCAGACCGCCCGAGGCGCCGGTGCCGGGGCCGCCGCGCAGGTCGGCGCCGGCCGGGCCCAGGTCGCGGGCGAGGACGCCCGCCCAGTTCTCCAGCCCCGCCGACAACTCCTCGACCTGCGCGGGCGTCGCCCCCTTCTGCGGGCCGTACACCCGGGCCACGCCCCGCTCGCCGCACAGCACGTTGTACGGGTTGCAGGCGACGAGCAGCTCCGTGTCCTGGAGGCGGGCGTCCAGGCCGGACGGGTCGATGCGGGCGAGGCGGACCAGTTCCCGTCCGCCACGCGGGAGCTCGAAGCCGTCCGCGTCCAGCAGCCGGGCCCCGAGCGCCTGGAGGGCGCCCGCGCCGCCGTCGGAGGTACCCGAGTCGCCGCAGCCGACCAGGACGCGCCGCACCCCGGTGTCGAGCGCGGCCCGGATCAGCTCGCCGACGCCGTACGTCGTCGTGGCGCCGGGGTCGCGCAGGGCGCGGGGGACCAGCGACAGTCCGGCCACGGCCGCCATCTCCACCACCGCCGTGTCCCGGGCGCCGAGCAGCGCGAAGTGCGTGCCGACGCGCTCGCCGACCGGGCCGGTGGCGGCCAGGGCGACCAGCCGTCCGCCGGTCGCGGCGGCCAGCGCGACGGCCGTGCCCTCGCCGCCGTCGACGAGCGGGATCAGGTCGATCTCGGCGGCGGGCAGGACCCGGCGGACGCCCGCCGCGATGGCGTCGGCGGCGGCCTGGGCGGACAGGGACTCCTTGAAGCCGCTGGGGGCCACGACGACACGGTCCAGCACGGAGGAGACGGGCGGGACGGGAGAGACCGGGGAGACGGGGAAGACGGGCGGGACCGGCGAGACGGGGGAGACGGGCGAGACGGGGGACACGGAGGACACGGAGGGCTCCTTCATCGGCTTCATCAGGTCATCGGGTCACGGGCACACCGAGCAGCGGCCAGACGGCGGTGGCGAAGAACAGCACGAGCGCCGCGGTCAGCGGGGCCAGGACGGCGGACAGCCGCAGCAGGTCACGCGGGGTGTAGGTGGGGACGCCGGGGATCTCCGCGAAGAGCGTGACCGGCTTGGCGGAGGCCGGGAGCGTATGGCAGAAGCCGGCGGCGGCAGTGGACGCGAGCGCGGCGGCGACGGGGTTGACCCCGGAGCCCACGGCCGCGGCGATCACCAGCGGGACCAGGACGGAGGAGCGGGCCGAGCGGGACTGGAGGACCAGGTGGGCCGCCGTGCTGAGCGCGACGACGACGCCGAGGAAGACGGCCGGCGTGACGTGCGCGGGCAGCCCCGACACCAGCCACTGCGCCGCACCCGAGTCGGCGAGCGCGACGCCCATCGCCATGGTCGCCGCCATGAACAGCAGCAGCGACCAGGGAACGGTCCTGAGCGCGTCCTTGAGCCGTACGGTGCCCAGAGCGGGGGAGGAGGCGACGACCGCGCCGATCAGCGCCACCACCGCGGGCGGGACCCGGTGCAGCGGTTCGCCGCACCACAGCGCCACCACCGTGGCCAGCAGCAGCGCGCAGCGCTTCTCCGCCTGCGTCCAGGGACCGGTGACCGGGCTCTCGCTGTGCCGCCGTATCTCCTCGGCGGTGATGCGCACCGGGCCCACGCGGTCCGCGCGCCGAGTCGTCGTCAGGAGCACCGCCTCGGCCGCCAGATGGGAGGAGGCGACCGCCAGCGGCAGGCCGAGCAACAGCCACTGGGTGAAGCCGATCCGCTCCCCGGTCGCCTCCCACAGCACCGACACCGTGATCAGATGTGCGCCCGCACCGATCAGAGTAGCCACCGCCGACAGTAGGATCACGGTCGGGAACAGCAGTGCCAGCATCACGACCAGTCGCTTCCGGTCGGCGAGGGCCTTGGCGAGCGCCAGGAACACCGGCAGCGCGAGCGCCGCCCGGCCCGACGTGGCCGGCACCGCGAACGCCGTCACGACCAGCGCGGCCGTCGTCAGGTGCACCAACTGCCGTACGCTGCGCGCCCCGCCGACCAGGAACACCGCCGCGCGCCCGGCCAGCCCGGTCCGCGCCACCGCCGCCGCCAGCACGAAGGCGCAGATCAGCAGCCACACGGTGGCGTCGCCGAGGGTGCCGAAGAGGGTGTCGCTGCTGATCACGCCGGTCACGGTCAGCGCGAGTCCGGCGCCCAGCGCGATGTAGGTGTCGTCGACCGGAGTCCCGATCCAGGCGCAGGTGGCCAGCGCGAACACGGCCAGGGTGAGGCGCGCGTCACCGCCCAGGCCGGGGAAGTTGGCGGGGACCGCCAGCAGCGCGCACAGGGACAGCGCCACGCACAGGGCCGCCGCGAGGCGGAGGTTCGGCGTCACGTCATCGAGGGTTCTCCCGGGCGGTGAGCCCTCAATGAGCGGTACATGAAGGAAACTTCACCAGGCCGGCAGCCGGTACCCCATCCCGCGCACGGTCTCGACCTGCTGCGCGCCGAGCTTCTTGCGCAGCGCCCGCACGTAGACGTCCACGATGTTGGAACCGGGGTCGAAGTCGTAGCCCCACACGTGGGACAGGATCTGCTCCCGGGACAGGACCTGCCCCGGGTGCCGCAGGAACAGCTCCAGCAGCACGAACTCACGGGCCGTCAGGTCGACGGTGCGCTCTCCCGAACGCGCCCGGCGGGTGCGCAGGTCCAGGCTGAGCGCACCCGACTTCAGCACGGTCACCTCCGGTGCCCGCGCCGCCGTGCGCAGCCTGAGCCGCACCCGGGCGAGCAGTTCCTCGAAGCGGAACGGTTTGGTCATCCAGTCGTCGGCGCCGCCCTCCAGGCCGGCCACCGTGTCCCGTACGGAGTCCCGGGCGGTCAGCACGATCACCGGGGTCGTCACCCGGGCCTCGCGCAGCTCGCGCAGCACGGTGAAGCCGTCCCGGCCGGGCAGCCCGATGTCCAGGACGACCAGGTCGAAGCCGCCGGTGAGGGCGTACTCGTAGGCGGTGTCGCCGTCGGTGACGGCGGTGGTGGTGAAGCCGTTGGCGCGCAGGCCCTTCTCGACGAAGGAGGCGATGCGCTCCTCGTCCTCGACGATGAGGATGCGGTTCATTGACGAGCCTCTCCCGGAGTCAGTCCAGTGTGAGTACGAAGGTGGCTCCCCCGGACCCCGTCCGCGGGGACCCCGGGCCGTCCTCGGTGGCGCGCAGGGTGACACGGCCGCCGTGGCCCTCGGCGATCGCCTTGACGATCGACAGCCCGAGCCCGGCGCCGGACCCGCGCACCCCGCGCCGGGCCGTGCCGCGCCGGAACCGCTCGAAGATCACCTCCGCGTCCTGCGGCTGGACCCCGGGCCCGGAGTCGGCGACGTACAGCTCGACGCGCGGCCCCTCGGCGCGGGAGCCGATGCGGATGGTCTGGCCGGTGGTGGTGTGCTGCACGGCGTTCTGCGCGAGCTGCACCATGGCCTGCGTGATCCGCTGGGGATCCAGGTGGGCCTCGCGGTCGGCGACCTCGGCCAGCACCCAGTCCCGGTCGCCGAGGGTGCGGGCCTTGACGTAGACGTCGGCGGTCAGTTCGGCGAGCTGGACCGGCTCGGGGGTGACGAAGTCGGGGCGTTCGGCCTTGGCGAGCAGCAGCAGGTCCTCGACGATGCGGCTCATCCGGTCCAGTTCGTCGGTGACCAGACGGACGGTCTCCTCGCGCTCCGCCGGGTCGTCGCCCATCAGTTCCAGATGGCCGCGGACGATGGTGATCGGGGTGCGCAGCTCGTGGCCCGCGTCGTCGACGAACCGGCGCTGGGTGGCGAAGGCGCGTTCCAGCCGGTCCAGCATGGCGTTGAAGGTCTCGGCCAGCGCCGCCACGTCGTCGTTGCCGTGCACCGGGATGCGCCGGGTCAGGTCCTGCTCGGTGAGCTGCGCGGCCGTGGCGCGCACCAGCCGCACCGGCTTGAGGATGCGGCCCGCGACCACCCAGGCGATGCCGGTCGTCATCAGCAGGGCGACACCGGAGATGGCGAGCAGGACGCGGAACACCTCGTCCGCGCGCGCCTGTTCCCGCCCGGGGTGGAAGGCGACCACGAAGGCCGCCGCCGGTTCGCCGCCGTAGCGCGCCACGGTGACCTTGGCCCAGCGGATCTCCCCCTCCGGCCGCTCCAGGGTGCCGGTGGAGTCGGGCGAGGCGTAGATGCGGCGCCGGGCGTCGGCGTCCTTGTGCAGGGGCAGGGCGACCGGGATCTCGCGCTGCTGGATGATCTGCGTGGGCTTGCCGCCCGCGTCGTCCACCAGGCCGATCAGTTCCTCGTCCAGGTCGGCGTACTGCCGCTCCAGGAAGACCCGCAGCAGCCGGCCCGGGTCGGTGAACGGGCGGCCGGTCTCCGGGTCGAAGCCCTGCTCCTCGAAGTTGGCGAACTCGCCGGCCTCCTGCGCGAGCAGCCCGTTGATCCGCTGATCGGTGTCCCGCAGCAGGATCGACCGGGTGGTCGCGGCCACCGAGGCGAGGGCGACCGCCATCACGAGCAGCAGCCACAGCAGGATGCGGACACGAGCCGATATCCGGCGGCGCTCGCGGTCAGCCGTCGTCGCCGGGCCCGTCGTCGGTGCCCCGGTCGGCGGCTCCGTCGTCGGGCTCCTGACCTCGGTCGTCGTCATCGTCGCCATCCGGAGGGCTGTCGGTCACCGGCGGCCGGGTCACCACCTGGTCGCCGGGCGCCGGCTCGGGCGAGGAGGAGGCGGGTGCCGGGGTGGGGGAGGCGCTCTCCAGCTCCACCTTGGCCGGAACCCTGGGCTCCTGCGGACTGTCGGTGAGGGCGAAGCTGGTCGCGGCGATGCCGAGGGGGATCAGGACGACGGCCGCCAGGGCCGCCATCCGGCGGGAGAAGACCATGCCCTCGATCCTGCGCCCGGTGTCCGGGGGCCTGGATGAGGACCGGATGAAGAACTCTTCATCCGCGTCCCGCTCCCCGGCCTCAGTTGTCCAGCCCGATGGCGAACGCCGCCTCCAGGTCGTGCTGCGAGTACGTACGGAACGCCACGTGCGTGTCCGTGCCCTCGACGCCCGGGATCTTGCTGATCCGGCCGGGGATGACCTCCGCGAGGTCCTCGTGCCGGCTCACCCGCACCATGGCGATCAGGTCGTAGGTGCCGGTGACGGAGAAGACCTCGCTGACGTTCTCCAGCGCGGCGATCCGCTCCGCGATCTCGGGGATCCGGTCCACGCTGGTCTTGATGAGGACGATCGCGCTGATCACGGTGGGTTCTCTCCCTCGGGGGCCGTCGCTGGAACGCTCTTCACTGTAGTCGTACGCCCGAACCGCACCCAGGCGAAGAGGAAGCCCAGCCCGAAGCCCACCAGGTGCGCGAGGTACGCCACCCCCGGGCCGTCGCCGGCCCGCCCCGCCGCCGTCCACTGCAGGGCCGCCCAGAACGGCAGCACGAGCCAGGCGGGGAAGCGCAGCGGCAGGAAGAAGAGGAAGGGCAGGAGGCTGGTCACGCGGGCGCGCGGAAACAGGAAGAGGAAGGCACCGAGGACCGCGGAGATCGCCCCGGAGGCACCGACCAGGGGCTGCAGGGAGTACGCGTTGGCCCCCGCGTACCCGAGCAGCGCCAGGTAGCCGCAGCCGAGGTAGAACAGGGCGAACTGGAGCCGGCCCATGCGTTCCTCGGTCATCGCGCCGAAGACGTGGAGGAAGAGCATGTTGCCCAGCAGGTGCACCCAGCCGCCGTGGACGAACAGGGCCGTGGCGGGCGTGAGGGCGGACCCGGGGGAGTCCTCGAACAGTTCTGCGGGGACCACGCCCCAGCGCGCGAAGTAGGCGCGCTGCGCGGCGAGCGGTTCGCCGCCGGTGCCGTACACCGGATTCAGGCCCGCCGCCGGGCTGACCAGGAACAGCAGGCAGCACAGGGTGATCAGCCCGTACGTCACCGGCGCCCCCCGGCCGCGGGGCGTACCGGCCGTGCGGGCCGTGCCGAGCGTCCTGACCGTCCTGCGGGCCGCCGTGGTCCAGTGATGGATCATGGCTACAGAGCATGACGTAACGGGACGAAACCTCCCGGATCGCCTCGCCGCCGCGGACGGGCGGGCGTCGGGTACCCGCCAGGCCGTAGGGTTACGACCCACACGCACCGGGGGAGTCCGGCGCGTCACCGACACTGGAAGAGAGCGGACAACCACGATGACGGTTCCCCTGCCGACCGGCACGACGCGGTGGCGCTGCACCCTCTGCGGTAATCTCACCCGCTTCGACGTGACCCGGGCCTCCAAGGTCGTCGAGTACGTGCACCTCGATCTGGCCGGTGAGCCGAAGGTCGAGGAGCGGGAGGTGCTCAGTGAGAGCATCGAGTCGGTGCGGTGCCGCTGGTGCAACGCCGTGGACCAGGTGGAGCTCGTGGACAGGCCGGGTGCCGCCTCCTGAGCGGAGCGGCCCCCGCGTGAGGTGATCCCGTACCGGGACCACGCTGAGACATTGGGGTGACGGATGGTGGAGACACACGGCGGGAGGCCGGAGGACGGCGCCGCTGAGGTGCTCGACCGCCCGCTGCCCGACGGAGTGCGCCGCAGGGTCGTGCAGATAGTGTCCGACGGCTTCGGCGGGCTCACTCTCGGCGAACTGCCCGCCCAGCTGAGACAGTACGCCCGGTTCGCCCCGAACCGGAGGGCCAAGTTCGCCGGGAACGCCATGGCCGCCGCGGTCGAGACCGACCCCCTGTTCCGCCAGCGCATCGGCGAGAAGTTCCGGGAGGCCCAGCCGGAACTGGCCGCCGCCCTGGACGCCGGCTCCCCGCCCCCGGCCGCGGACCCGCTCGACGTGGCGGCCGCGGCCTACGTGCTGCGGCCGCACGGCTGGGTGAAGCTGGTGACCGCCGCCGGCGAGGAGGCGCAGCGCGCGGACGCCGAGCGCGTCGACGAGGAGAACCGCGCGGAGCTGGAGCGGCTGCACGCGGAGCTGACCCGGGCCCGCGAGCACACCAGGGCCGAGACCGAGCGGCTGCGCGCCGAGCTGGAGTCGGCGAAGAAGGAGACCGAGTCGCTGCACCGCAAACTGCGCTCCGCCCTCAGCGACGTCAAGCGCGGCGAGGCGGCGCTGCGCAAGGTCCGGGCCGAGATGGACGCCGTCCGGGCCGAGGGGCACGCCCAGGTGTCCGCCGCCGAGAGCGAGACCCGGCGGCTCAAGACCCGGCTCGGGGAGGCGGAGGCCGCCCTGGAGGCCACCCGCAGGGCGGCCCGCGAGGGACGCAGCGTCGAGGACATGCGGGTACGGCTGCTCCTGGACACCCTGCTGGACGCCACCCAGGGGCTGCGCCGGGAGCTCGCGCTGCCCCCGGTGTCCGTGCGGCCCGCCCAGACGGTGGACGCGGTCGAGCCGGGCCGGATGTCGCCGAAGGACATCGCCGCCCGCGCCCTGTCCGAGAACGACCCCGCCATCCTCGACCAGCTGCTCGCGCTGCCCCAGGCGCACCTGGTCGTCGACGGCTACAACGTCACCAAGACCGGCTATCCGCAGATGCCGCTGGAGAAGCAGCGGCTCAGGCTGCTCGGCCAGCTCTCCCAGCTCGCCGCGCAGACCGGCGCCGAGATGACCTGTGTCTTCGACGGTGCCGAACTGGCGGCGCCGGTGCTCCTCGCGCCGCCGCGCGGGGTGCGGGTGCTGTTCTCCAAACCCGGCGTCACCGCCGACGAGTTGATCCGTCAGCTGGTGCGGGCCGAGCCGCCGGGCCGGCCGGTCATCGTCGTCTCCACCGACCGCGAGGTCGCCGACGGGGTGGCCCGGGCGGGCGCGCGGCCGGTGGCGTCCGTGGTGCTCCTCAAGCGGCTTTCCTAGCCCCTGATTCACCTCTGCCCCATGCGCAACGTAGGGCCCCAATGCCCGAATTGACGGAACCGTCACGCAACGTAGCGTCAACCAAGGGTCACCGCAGGTGAGTTGTGGCAAAGAATGCGGCGCGTAACCGGGACTTTTCCGGCGGGGGATTTGAACTGATCACGAGTAGGTCACTAAGGTCTGCCCTCGAACCCTCGAACGGGTGATCCCTCTCAAGAAGGAGCTCGTCTCCGTGGCGTCCCACCGTCGTCCCAAGCAGTCGAGCCGCGCGCGTGTGACCGTGCTCACCACCGCTGCCGCCGCCGCTGTCGTTCTCAGTTCGCAGGCCGCCAACGCCGCGCCGAGCGAGAAGCCGAGCAAGGACGAGGTCAAGGCCAAGGTCGACAAGCTCTACGAAGAGGCGGAGCAGGCCACCGAGAAGTACAACGGCGCCAAGGAGAAGCAGGAGAAGCTCCAGAAGGAGATCTCCACCATCCAGGAGAACGTCGCCCGCGGCCAGGAGGAGCTCAACGAGCTGCGCGACGGCCTCGGTTCGATGGCCAGCGCCCAGTACCGCTCCGGCGGCATCGACCCCTCCCTCCAGCTCTTCCTCTCCGCCGACCCGGACGACTACCTGGACAAGGCCTCCACGCTCGACCAGCTGAGCGGTCAGCAGGTCGAGGCGCTGAAGAAGATCCAGGAGAAGCAGCGCGACCTCGCGCAGCAGCGCTCCGAGGCCACCGAGAAGCTCAAGGACCTCGCCTCCACCCGCACCGAACTGGGCAACAAGAAGAAGGAAGTCCAGGGCAAGCTCGCCTCCGCGCAGAAGCTGCTCAACACGCTCACCGCGCAGGAGAAGGCCGCTCTCGACGCCGAGCAGCAGCGCTCCACCCGCACCAGCGAGCGCGAGGTCCTGTCCAGCGCCGGGACCCCCGCCGGCAAGCCCGCCTCCGGCCGGGCCGCCGCCGCCTTCGCCGCCGCCCAGAGCAAGATCGGCTCGCCCTACGTCTACGGCGCCACCGGCCCGTCCTCCTTCGACTGCTCGGGCCTGACCTCCTGGGCCTACGCCCAGGCCGACGTCGCCATCCCGCGCACCTCCGAGGCGCAGACCGGCGCGGGCACGCGCATCTACTCGATGAGCCAGCTTCAGGTCGGCGACCTGGTCTTCTTCTTCAACGACCTGCACCACGTCGGCCTGTACGCCGGCAACGGCCAGGTCCTGCACGCGCCGCGCACCGGCACGGTCGTCCGCTACGAGTCGATGAACACGATCGGCGGCCCGTTCATGTTCGGCGTCCGGGTCTGAGGAAGGCCGCGCACGCCCCCTGTCCGGAGCCGCGCACGACCCCGTGACCGGAACCGCGCACGACCCCGTGACCGGAACCGCGCGCGATCCCGGAGCCGCCCGCCCCGTGGCGCCCGTTCGGGCGAATCACGGCAGGACGCTCGCGACCCCGCCCCGCCGCTGACCTGCGTCAGCGGCGGGGCGTCGCGTTGCGCGCCCCCGGCGGTCGTTGGCCGCTGCCCCGCCACGGGGCTACTGTCTGCCGCGTTTCCCCGTCCGCCAGCGGAAGGAGTGCGGCTTCCCGTGGGGTCCCATCGCCGCCTTGCACCATCCGGGTTCGACCACGGCACCACCGCCGCCGTCGGCCTGCTGTCCGTCGCCGCCGCGGTCCTGGGCGCCGCACCGGCCACGGCCGCCCCGCACGACGACAGGCGAGCGGAGGTGGACCGCCTCTACACGGAGGCGGAGAAGGCGACCGAGGCCTACAACGAGGCCGACGCGCGCACCGACGCCCTGCGCGAGGAGGTCAGCACCGCGCAGGACGCGATCGCCCGGCAGCAGGCGCGGATCAACACCATGCGGGACGCGCTCGGTTCGCTGGCCGGCGCCCAGTACCGCTCCGGCGGCATCGACCCGTCGCTGGCGCTGCTGCTCTCCGCCGAACCGGACGACTACCTGGACAAGGCCCTGGTGCTCGACCGGATCAGCACCCACCAGTCCGGCCGGCTCAGGGAACTCCAGGAAGCCCTGCGCGAACTCGCCCAGGACCGCGCCGAGGCCGCCGGGAAACTCACCGAGCTGGAGAAGGGCCGCAAGGCCGTCGCCGCCCACAAGAAGACCGTGGAGCGGAAGCTGGCCAGGGCCCGGAAGCTGCTCAACTCCCTCCCGGACGACCAGCGAGCCGCCTACGACCGCGGCTCCCGCTCCGGCCGCACCGACCTGGTGGGTCCCGGCACCGCCACCCCCGCCTCCGGCCGCGCGGCGGCCGCCCTCGCCGCCGCCCGCTCCGCCCTCGGCAAGCCGTACGTCTGGGGTGCCAACGGGCCGTCCTCCTTCGACTGCTCGGGCCTGGTCCAGTGGGCGTACGCGCAGGCCGGCGTCGGACTGCCGCGCACCTCGCAGGCGCAGGCCGGCGCCGGGCGGCGGGTGTCCCCGGCCGAGGCGCGCCCCGGCGACCTGGTCGCCTACCGGGACGACGCCAGCCACATCGGCATGTACGCCGGCGACGGCCGGGTGATCCACGCGCCCTACCCCGGCGCCCCCGTGCGCTACGACCCGGTCGGCATGATGCCGGTCTCCTCGGTCACCCGGGTCTGAACCCCGCGACCCGTCCGGCCCCTCCGCCCGCTGCCCTCCGCGGTCCGGCGCCCGTACGATCGGGAAGGTGGCTGGTCGCGGGCGGGTGTCGGGTTCCTCGGTGGTGGCGCTGTGCGTCCTGCTCGTCGCCCTGGTGGCCTGCGGCGGCCGGACCGCCGCCGACCCCGTCCTGGCCGAGGTGCGGCGGGTGCTGGACCGGCGTGCGGCGGCCGTCCTCGACCACGACCGGGCCGCCTACGCGCGCACCGGCACCGCGGCCGGCTTCGACAACCTGAGCGCGGTGCCGCTGGCCGCGTGGTCGTACCGCGTGACGGACGTGGACCGCACCGGCGACACGGCCGTCGCCGACGTCGAGCTGGACTACCGCGTCGACGGCTACGACCGGGGTCCCGTCACCGCCGGCCGCACCGTGCGGCTGAGCCGGGACGGTGCGGACGGGGCGTGGTCCGTCGACTCCGACCGGCCCGCCGAGGAGTCCGGGCAGCAGCCGTGGGACCAGGGCGCGGTCCGGGTCGTCCGGGGGGAGCACAGCCTCGTCCTCGGCGTCGGGCAGTCCGCCGGGGCCCTGCGCGGCTTCGCGGACCTGGCCGACCGGGCCGTGCCGGCCGTGCCGGACGTCTGGGACGGCGACTGGGCCCGGCGGGTCGTCGTGCTCGTCCCCCGGTCGCTGGAGGGGATGGCGGGCCTGCTCGGCTCGCCCGCCTCCTCCTACCGGGGCATCGCGGCGGTCACCACCGGTGAGACGGGCGGCCGGGAACGGGCCCCCGCGGACCGGGTCATCGTCAACCCCGACGCGTACGGGCTGCTCGGCGCCCTGGGCAAGCAGGTGGTGCTCACCCACGAGACCACCCACGTCGCCACCCGCGCCCACACCACCCGCGCCACGCCGCTGTGGCTGTCCGAGGGGTATGCCGACTGGGTCGGCTACCGCGCCACCGACCCGTCTCCGTCCCGGGCCGCGCCGGAGCTGGCCCGCGCGGTGTCCGGAGGCCGGGTCCCCGGCCGGCTGCCGACGGACGAGGACTTCGGCTTCACCGGCGAAGCGGACGAACTCGCCGAGGCCTACGAGGGGGGCTGGCTGGCCTGCCGGATGATCGCCGACCAGTGGGGCGAGGACCGGCTGCACGCCTTCTACCGTGCCGTCGGAGCCCACGACGAGCGGGCGGGCGCGGCCGAGGACGCGATGAACGAGGTGCTCGGCACGACACCGGAGGAGTTCACGGCGCGGTGGCGCGCGTACCTGCGGACGGAGTTCGACTGAGCCCGGCCGCCCTCGCCGGGCGCACGCGGCCTGCTTGGCGCGCCGGCCGCGGCGAGGGCCGTGGGGCCCCGGTGCTGGTGCGGTGTCGGCGGGGCGTGGCTGCCGGGTGGGCGGGGCCGGGCGGGGC
>NZ_JAGMUE010000221.1:0-3208 GCF_019049165.1 Streptomyces sp. AC627_RSS907 | reverse complement strand
GCACAGCCCCCCGAACCGCCCCGGAGAACACCCCGGAGTCCACCCCCGGCAGCGCCCTCACCACCGACCCCGGAACCGACCACGCCGCCGACGCGCTGACCACCTGGGCGGCCGGAGGCCGGGTCGACGGCGCGGTCGAAGGAGTGGCCGCGCGTGGGAAGCGGGCGTTCCTCTTCACCGGCCAGGGCGCGCAACGACTGGCCATGGGGACACAACTGGCCGCTGAGCACCCCGTGTTCGCGGACGCGCTGGCGACCGCGGGCGCCGCACTCGACCCGCACCTGGCCCGTCCCCTGTCAGCCGTGTGGAGCGACGAGTACCTCATCCACCGGACCGAGTACGCCCAACCGGCGCTGTTCGCCGTCGAGGTGGCCCTGCACGCCCTGCTCGCCCACTGGGGTGTACGAGCCGACGTCCTCCTCGGCCACTCGATCGGCGAGATCGCGGCGGCGCACGTGGCCGGGGTGCTGTCGCTCGATGACGCCGCCACACTGGTGGCCACGCGGGGCAGGCTGATGCAGGCCCTGCCCGCCGGTGGCGCGATGCTCGCGGTCGGGGCCGCCGAGGCCGAGGTACGGGAGGCCTTCGGCACACTGGACATCGCGGCGGTCAACGGACCGACGGCGGTCGTGGTCTCCGGGCACACGGACGACGTGGACCGGGCGGCGACCGTCGCCGCCGAGCGCGGCTGGAGGACCAGCCGTCTGCGCACCGGCCACGCCTTCCACTCCCGGCTCATGGAGCCGATGACCGCCGAGTTCCGGTCGGTCGTGAAGACGCTGGGCTTCGCCGAGCCGACGACGCCGGTGTACTCGACGGTCACCGGGCGGGCGGTGGAGCCATGGCAGTGGTCGGACCCGGAGTACTGGGTGGAGCAGGTCCGGCGGCCGGTCCGGTTCGCCGACGCGATCGGCGCGCTCGACGGCCTCGGCGTCGGCACGTTCGTCGAAATCGGGCCGGACGCCGTCCTCACGGCCCTGGCCCGGGACCTGCGGCCGGACGCCCTGTGCGTGCCGACGCTGCGCCGGGACCGGGACGAGCCCACCACCGCGCTCACCGCCCTCGCCACGCTGTTCGCCCACGGCACCCCGGTCGACTGGGCCGCCGTACTCCCGGACGCACACCGCGTCGACCTCCCGACGTACGCCTTCCACCGGCGGCGCTTCTGGCTGGACGCGCTGCCCGCCGAGCAGCCCGGCACGGCGGACTGGCGGTACCGGGTCGAGTGGCAGCCGGCTCCCCGGCCGGCCCCCGGCCTTCCCGCAGCCCTGACCGGCACCTGGCTGGTGATCGGCGGCGACGACAACCTCGCCGGCGTGCTGCGGACGGCCGGCGCCGAGGTCGTCACCGCCCCCGCGCCGACCGCCCTCACCGGCGTACCGGACACGGTCGCAGCGGCGGCCCTCACCGGCGTACCGGACACGGTCGCAGTGGCGGCCCTCACCGGCGTACCGGACGCGCTCCCAGCGGCGGCCCTCACCGGTGTACTGGCCACCGTGTCCAGCCCCGCCGAGGCCCTCGCGGTCACCCGGCTCGGCCTCGCCGCGCCCCACTGGTTCCTCACCCGGCGTGCGGTGGCCACCGGACCGGACGACCCGGCACCCGAGACCGAACCGGCCGCGGCCTGGGGACTGGCCCGGGTCCTCGGGCTCGAACACCCGGACCGGTGGGGCGGACTGGTCGACGTACCCGAGGAGTCCGACGCCGCGGCGGCTGAACGGCTCGTCACCGTCCTGGCCGGCGGGCTCGGCGACGAGGACCAGATCGCCCTGCGCGCGGCCGGCCCGCTGCTGCGACGGCTGGCCCCCGCCCCCGTACCGTCCGGCGCCCCGCGCTGGCGGCCCGACGGCACCGTGCTCGTCACCGGCGGCACCGGCGGCCTGGGCGCCGAGGTCGCGCGGTGGGCTGCGGCCAACGGCGCCCGGCGACTCGTACTGGTCTCCCGGAGGGGCGCCGCCGCACCCGGCGCGAAGGAACTCCTCGCCGAGCTGCCGACGGCGCAGGCGCACGCCTGTGACCTGTCCGACCGCTCGGCGGTCGAGGCGCTGCTCGCAGGCGTCGGCGCCGTCGACGCCGTCGTGCACGCGGCCGGCGTCAGCCACGACGTGCCGCTGGCCGCCGAGGACGAGGGCCGTCTGCGGGCCGTGGCGGCCGGCAAGGCGGACGGCGCCGCGCACCTGGACGCCCTGCTGCCCGACGTACCGCTGATCGTCTTCTCCTCCATCGCGGGTGTCTGGGGCAGCGCGGACCAGGCGGCCTACGCGGCGGCGAACGCGGCGCTCGACGCGATCGTCGCCCGGCGCCGCGCCGAGGGGCGTCCCGGGACGGCGATCGCCTGGGGGCCGTGGGCCCGGATCGGCATGGCCGCCGACGACGAGGTCGCGGACCGGCTGCGGCGGCGCGGACTCACCCCGATGCCACCGGCGCGTGCGCTGGACGCGTTGGCGGTCGCCGTCGGCGCGGACGACGCGCTGGTCACCGTGGCGGACGTGGACTGGGCGCGGTTCGTGCCGGTGTTCTCCACCGCGCGGCCCCGGCCGTTCTTCACCGGCCTGCTCCCGTCCGCCCAGCGGACCGGCACCACCCCGGAACGCGGCGACCTGGCCGCGTCACTGGCCGACGCCGACCCCGCCGAGCGGCACCGGCTGCTGCTGCGGCTGGTCCGCGACGAGGTGGCCGCCGTGCTCGGGCACGGGTCCGGTACGGCGGTGGCGCCGGGCCGCGCGTTCAGCGAACTCGGCTTCGACTCGCTCACCGCGGTCCAACTGCGCGACCGGCTGATCACCGTCACCGGACTGCCGCTCACCCCGACGCTGGTCTTCGACCACCCCAACGCAGAGCGGCTCGCCGGCCACCTCGGCGAGACCCTCGCGCCCGCCGGGGAGCCGGTGGACCTGCCCGACGACGAGATCCGGCGGGCACTGGCGGCGATCCCCGTCGAGCGCCTGCGGGAATCCGGGCTGCTGCCCCGGCTGCTGCGGCTCACCCTGGCAGGACCGCCGGCCCCGCCCGGTACCGAACCGGCCCCGCCGAGCGGCGACTACGACGTGATGGACGTCGACGACCTGGTGAAGCTCGCGCTGGGCGACGCCGCCGGCGACGAGAACTGACCCCTCCCGGCCCGCGCGGACCGGAGGGCGCCGCCCTTCCTCCGCCGGCCACCCCGGCCCACCCCCACCCCCGGCCCGACGAGCGGAGTGACCATGAC
>NZ_JAGMUE010000220.1:0-666 GCF_019049165.1 Streptomyces sp. AC627_RSS907 | reverse complement strand
GACTGGCGCCGCTCCAGCTCCAGGATGGCTTCGCGGGCGTCCACGTTCTGGCGGGTGATCTCCTTCTCCTCGTGGCGCTGGTACTCGTTGGTGCGCACGTGCTCGACGGCCGTCAGCTCGGTGATCTTCCGGATGCCCTGGGCGTCCAGGATGTTGTGGGTGTCGAGCTGGTTCAACGGCGTCTGCTCCAGGTGGTCGATCGCCGCGTCCTCCAGGCTGTAGCCGTTCAGGTCGGTGCCGATGACCTCGATGATCCGGTCCCGCAGCTCCTCGCGCTTGGTGTACAGGTCGGTGAAGTCGAGCTGCTTGCCGACCGTCTTGAGCGCCTCGGAGAACTTGGCGTTGAACAGCTCCTGCAACGTGGCCTTGTCACTCGCGCGGGCCGTGCCGATCGCCTGGGCGACCTTGATGACGTCCTCGACGGTCTTGTTGACGCGTACGAAGAACGAGATGCGGATGTCGGCGCGGATGTTGTCACGGCAGATCAGCCCGTCGCGCCCGGTGCGCGAGATCTCGATGGTCTTCACCGAGATGTCCATCACCTCGGCCTTGTGCAGCACCGGCAGCACGACCTGCCCGGTGAAGGTGACGTCCACCGTGCGCGTCTTGGAGACGATCAGCGCCTTGCCCTGCTCGACCTTGCGGAAGAGCCGACTGATCACGAAC
>NZ_JAGMUE010000219.1:0-654 GCF_019049165.1 Streptomyces sp. AC627_RSS907 | reverse complement strand
GGGATAGGGCGGATGCGTTCGGCGGGCACGCTGATGCGCGTCGGAGCTCCCACGGGCCGCGTCGACCCGTCGGGCTCCTGGTAGCGGGCCGGCGAGATCGCATCCGCCTCATACCACCACGTGCCATCGGCTGCGCGCACCCGCTCGACCACGACCACATCCAGCGCCTGGTCGTCGGGGAGCGTGGCACGGGCCCACGGCCCGGCCATCGCGCGCCGCCGGTCCGCTTCAGTCACCATGATTCGATTGTAAGTTCGATTCTGGCGGTGATTCCACAGCCCGGTACCGCCCCGAGCCGAGCCCTGGCGGCCCGCTGGCTGCCCTGTGCTCGGATCGTCCGGCACTGGTCGCACATAGGTAACCGACTGGTAGCGGTCCGTAAGATTTTCTGTTGTTCCGATGCACGTTCACGAGATAGCGAACGCTTAGTTGGGCAGAGAGCGACCGCTCTTCGGTGTCATGCGGAGGCGCCGCACACAACAAGAAGGGGCCCTGAAGGTCCGTGATGAACCAACTCATGGTCGAGTGGATCGCGGTGGCGGTGGCAGGCCGGGTGTTCTACGCCGACGCACGGATACTGCTGCGCGCATCGCTGCGGCGAGCGTACGGCTAGGGAACGCTGAGATCGCTCAGACCCACCGCAACGACCAGCGG
>NZ_JAGMUE010000218.1:0-616 GCF_019049165.1 Streptomyces sp. AC627_RSS907 | reverse complement strand
CGTCTTCGGGACCGACCGCAGGCTGCTCAAGGCGCTGGGCCTGACGTCGTACCAGGAGATCAGCGAGAAGATCGGCGGGCTGCTCAAGCCGGAGCTGCCGATGGGCTTCACCGGCGTGCGCGAGGCGTTCGGCAAGCTGGCCGGGATGACCCACGTGCCGCCGAAGAAGGTCAAGGACGCGCCGGTGCACGAGGTCGTGCTGACCGGCGACCAGGTGGACCTGGACCGCCTGCCGGCGCTGTTCACCTGGCCCGGCGACGGCGGCTCGTTCTTCAACCTGGGCCTGACCCACACCAAGCACCCCGAGACCGGCGTGCGCAACCTGGGCCTGTACCGGCTCCAGCGGCACGACAAGCGCACCATCGGGATGCACTGGCAGATCCACAAGGACAGCACCAACCACTACCAGGTCGCCGCCCGCCGTGGTGAGCGGCTGCCGGTGGCGATCGCCTTCGGCACGCCGCCGGCCGTGACGTACGCCTCCACGGCGCCGCTGCCGGGCGACATCGACGAGTACCTGTTCGCCGGGTTCCTGCGCGGCAAGCGGATCGAGATGGTGGACTGCAAGACGGTCCCGCTCCAGGTGCCGGCGCACTCCGAGGTGGTCCTCGAAGGC
>NZ_JAGMUE010000022.1:0-21392 GCF_019049165.1 Streptomyces sp. AC627_RSS907 | reverse complement strand
CCCCCCGCCCTACCGTGGACTCGCAAGCCACGCACCCGTACACACCCCCAACGCGGAAGGGCCGGGACTCCACAATGACTTCCACCCACGCCTTCTGGCTCGCCGGCCGCCAGGCCTCCGGCGAGGCCACCTTCGACGTCACGTCCCCCTGGGACGGGAGCCGGGTCGGCACGGTGAGCCTGCCGACCGACGCCCAGGTCGAGGAGGCCGTGGCCGCCGCGTACGCCGTACGGGACGAGTTCGCCGCCACCCCCGCCCACGTGCGCGCCGCCGCCCTGGACCACGTCAGCCGGCGTCTGGTCGAGCGCACCGAGGAGATCGCCCGCCTGATCTCCGCCGAGAACGGCAAGCCGGTCAAGTGGGCCCGCGGCGAGGTCGGCCGCGCGGTGTCCGTCTTCCGCTTCGCGGCCGAGGAGGCCCGGCGCTTCAACGGCGGCGAGGCCCAGCGCCTCGACACCGACGCGGGCGGCCAGGGCCGGCTCGCCCTCACCCGCCGCTTCCCCAAGGGCGTCGTCCTCGGCATCGCGCCGTTCAACTTCCCGCTGAACCTGTGCGCCCACAAGGTCGCCCCCGCGATCGCCGCAGGCGCCCCGATCATCCTGAAGCCGGCGCCCGCCACCCCGCTCTCCGGCCTGATCCTCGGCGAACTGCTCGCCGAGACCGGGCTGCCCGCCGGTTCCTGGAGCATCCTCCCGGTGCCCAACGACCGCATGCCCGCCCTCGTCCAGGACGAGCGGCTGCCGGTCATCTCCTTCACCGGTTCCGAGACGGTCGGTTACGCGATCATGGACTCGGTTCCGCGCAAGCACTGCACCCTGGAACTGGGCGGCAACGGCGCGGCCGTCGTCCTCGGCGACTGGGCGAGCGACGAGGACTTGGACTGGGCCGCGACCCGCATCGCGACCTTCTCCAACTACCAGGGCGGCCAGTCCTGCATCTCCGTGCAGCGCGTGATCGCCGACGCCGCCGTGTACGACCGTCTGCTGCCGCGCATCGTCGCCGCCGTCGAGGCCCAGGTCACCGGCGACCCGAACGACGACGCCACCGACGTCGGCCCGCTGGTCAGCGAGGCCGCCGCCCAGCGCGTGGAGGCCTGGGTCGACGAGGCCGTGGCCGCGGGCGCCAAGCTCCTGACCGGCGGCGAGCGGGACGGCGCCTCCTACGCCCCGACCGTGCTGACCGACCTCCCGGCCGACGTCACCCTCGCCCGCGAGGAGGTCTTCGGGCCCGTCCTCAGCGTGCAGAAGGTGGACGGCGAGAGCGAGGCCTTCGCCGCCGTCAACGACTCCAAGTACGGCCTCCAGGCAGGCGTGTTCACCCACGACCTGCAGGCCGCCTTCCGGGCCCACCGCGCCCTGGAGGTCGGCGGCGTCGTCATCGGCGACGTCCCCTCCTACCGCGCCGACCAGATGCCGTACGGCGGCGCCAAGCAGTCCGGTGTGGGCCGCGAGGGCGTCAGGTTCGCGATGGACGACTACACCTACGAGCGGGTCCTGGTCCTGACGGGCCTCGCCCTCTGATCCACCCCGAGAAGGCCGACGGCCCGAGCCCACTGTGCGGGGGCTCGGGCCGTCGGCCGTCCAGCCGGCGGTCGTACGCACCGGTTTCGTGAACCTCCTGGGCACCCAGGAGGACGTCGAGGTCGTCGGTGAGGCGGAGGACGGTGCGCAGGCGGTGCGGATCGCCGCCGAGACCCGGCCCGACCTCGCACTCCTCGACATCCGGATGCCGCACAAGAACGGCATCGAGGCGGCCCGCGAGATCTCCGCCTCGTCCGGCGGCGCGACGAAGGTCCTGATGCTGACGACCTTCGGCCTCGACGAGTACGTGTACGACGCGCTCGCGGCCGGGGCGGCCGGCTTCCTGCTCAAGGACGCCACCTTCCCCGAACTGCTGCACGCGGTCCGGGTGGTGGCGGCCGGCAACGCCCTGCTCGCGCCGGAGATCACCAATCGGCTGATCGCCGAGTTCGTCCACGCGCGCGCGTCACGGCTCCCCGTACACCCGCCCGCCGACCTCACGGCGCGGGAGACGGAGGTGCTGACCCTGATCGCGCGGGGCCTGTCCAACGCGGAGATCGCGGACCGCCTCACCATCACCGACCACACCGTGAAGACCCACATCAACCGGCTGTTCGCCAAGCTGGAGCTGCGCGACCGGGCGCAGGCCGTGATCGCGGCGTACGAGATGGGCCTGGTCCGGGCAGGCGCCCGGCACCGGTAGCCGCCGGTACCGGGCCCCTTCCTCGCGTCGGCTTCTCCGGACCCTCAACCGGAGAAGCCGACGTGCGCGAGCCGCAGAGAGCCGCGCAGCCTGATGCGGAGATCGTGGACGCCCTCGACGGCCAGCCCGGCGCCGAGTTCCACGGAGTCGTACGGTCCCGCGGTGGGCGCGTCCCGCGTCAGCACCGCGAGGGCCGGGCCACCGTCGAGGGCGAGCTCCACGGTGCCCTCGCCGCCCGACACCGTCACGGTCACCCCGGTGACGCCGCCACCGAAGTCGCAGTGGCGGTAGAGGAGTTCGCCCGTCCCGCCCGCCACCGGCGTCACCGCGTCGCCCGCGGCCTTCGTCCGGTCGACGATCTCCGTGCCGCTCTGCTCGTCGAAGTCGGCTGCCTCCAGGCCGCGTTCGCGGACCGGGCGCGGCGCGGCGGGCTCGCCGTCGAGGGTCACGGTCGCCGACAGACGTACGTCCTCGCTGGAGGCGCCCACCAGCAGGGCGTACGCACCCGGCTCCAGTCGCCACCGGCCGTGCGCCACGTCCCAGAACGCGAAGTCGGACAGCGGGAGTTCGAAGGACACCTGGGCCGTGGCGCCCGGGGCCAGGGTGAGCCGGCGGTGGGCCAGCAGTTCGCGGCGCGGGCGCGGCACCGACGGGGCCTCCGCGCGGACGTAGAGCTGGGCGACCTCGTCGGCGGTGACGTCCCCCGTGTTGGTGACGGTGAAGGACACGGACACCGCCGCCCCCGCCACCCGCGCCGAGAGGTCCGCGTACGAGAAGGACGTGTACGACAGACCGTGCCCGAACGGGAACAGCGGCGTGCCCTCGAAGTACAGGTAGGTCTGGCGTCCGCCGATCACGTCGTAGTCGAGCAGGTCGGGCAGGTCGGCGTCGTCGGCGTACCAGGTCTGCGGGAGCCGGCCGGCGGGGGAGACGTCACCGGCGAGGACGCGGGCCAGCGCGGTGCCGGCCGCCTGGCCGCCGTGCGCGGTCCACAGCACCGCCGGCAGCGGCCGGGGGTCCACCGCGTACGGGTACGCGGAGACCAGCGCCAGCACCGTGCTCGGGTTGGCGGCACGGGCCGCGCGCAGCAGCCGTTCCTGGTGGGCGGGCAGCCGCAGCGTCGTACGGTCCTCCGTCTCGCGGCCGTTGATGTGCGGGTCGTTGCCCGCGACCACCACGACCACGTCCGCCTCGGCCGCGACCCGCGTCACCGCGTCCTCACCGCGCTCGGTGACGACCAGCTCGAAGACCTCCGGTGTGTCGTCGTCCGAGGCGGCAACCTTCACGCCCTCGGCGCCGACACAGACGTGACGACCCGTTCCCGTGTGCCGCAGGAGGTGCCCGTCCCCGTGGGGTTCCAGGCGGAACGTCTCCTGCACCACCCAGCCGCCGGGCTGGTCGGCGGAGGCGCGGACCCAGCCGTCCTCGGCGACCGAGAGGTAGCGGCCGTCGGGTGCGCGCAGGGTGAGGACGCCCTCGCCCCAGTCGACGAGGGCGAGTTCGGTGCCGGTGGCGTCGGTGGTCAGCGGCGGCAGGTCGGTGCGGCCGGCGAGCAGCGCCGGGTCGAGCGCGCCCTCGGCGCCGCGCGCCTCGTCGGGGGAGTCCTCCGCGGGGGGCACGTGCAGGAACGCGCCGGCGGCGGTCCGCAGCCGGATCCGGTCCACGCCCTCCGCGAAGCCCACCCGTTCGGTGCCGAACCGCTCGTACAGGCCCTCCAGCGGCGTGGAGCGGTGGATCAGCGTGCCGCTGTACCAGTCGAGCTTGCACTCGTCGGCGAGCAGACCGACGACGGCGACGCGGGAGTCGGGGGCCAGCGGCAGGACGCCGTCGTTCTTGAGCAGGACGACCGCCTGCTCGGCGGCCTCCAGGGCCAGCGCGCGGTGCTCCGGGGTGTCGAAGTCGGCGTCGTCGGCGTACGGGTCCTGCCCGGGGTCGAACTCGCCGAGCCGGAAACGGACCGACAGCTGCCGGCGCGCGGCCGCGTCGATGTCGGCCTCGGTCAGCAGGCCCTGCTCCAGCGCGCCCCGGACGCGCGCGACGATCTTCGAGGAGTCCGTGCCGTGGTCGGTGAAGCTGTCCACCCCGGCCCGCAGCGCGGCGGCGGTCGCCTCCTCGTGGGTGTCGAAGTAGTGCTCGGAGTCGACCAGGTTGGAGGGGGCGCCGGCATCCGAACAGACCAGCAGCTCCTCCTCCGTCCAGGCGCGCAGGTGCTCCCCCAGGTACGGGGAGACGTGGTTGGGGCGGCCGTTGACCAGGTTGTAGGCCGGCATCACCCCGGCCACGGCGCCCGCCTCGACGGTCTCGCGGAAGGCGCGCAGGTCGTACTCGTGCAGGACGCGCGGGCGGACGGACGACGAGGACGTGTCCCGGTCGGTCTCGTTGTTGTGCGCCAGCCAGTGCTTGAGGACGGGCGCCGTGCGCCAGTACGACGGGTGGTCGCCGCGCAGGCCGCGGGTGTAGGCGGTGGCGATGGCGGAGGTGAGCTTCGGGTCCTCCGAGTACCCCTCCTCGTTGCGGCCCCACAGGGGGTGGCGCAGCAGGTTCACGGTCGGCGACCAGACGTTGAGGCCGACGCGTTCGTCGCGGGCGCGCATCGCCCGGGTCTCCCTGGACACCGCCTCGCCGACGCGGCGCACGAGCTCCTCGTTCCAGGTGGCGCCGATCCCCACGGCCTGCGGGAACACGGTCGCCGGGCCCATCCAGGCCACGCCGTGCAGCGCTTCCTGGCCGGTGCGGAAGGCGGCGATGCCGAGCCGCTCGACGGCCGGCGCGAACTGGTGCAGGAACGCCGTCTTCTCGTCGAGCGTGAGCCGCGACATCAGGTCGTCGACGCGCTTCCCGAACGGCAGGTGCGGATCACGGAAAGGCGGCGTGGGCGGCGTGGGTGCGGTCACGTGGAGTTCCCCTTGCGATGGAGCGGCGAGGCGCTTTCGAAGCGCTTCGATGCTCATTGGCTCCGGGGGTGGGTGTCAAGCCACTTGGGGGCATCATCTCCGACTTCTCGCCGCAACCCAGGCGTCCCCGGAGTGGTGTGGACCGGTCCGTCCCCTGCCCTACCGCGCAGGAATTCTGGAATCGGCTCTTGTGCACCCCCATGCGTTCACTTAACCTCGCAGCAACATCGAAGCGCTTCGACTATGAGGCTCCCACCCGACAGCGCATCTCCAGGTGCGACGGAAGCCGGGCATTCCTCCGACGACCGCTTCAGCTCAGCCAGTTCCACTCGAGACACCGCAGCCGACGGCCACCGCCGGGTGTCCTGGTGCGCCATGAAGGGTTGACGCAATGACGCCGAACGCCGCCTCCGGTCCCAGCCGGAGAAAGTTCCTCACCTCCACCGCGGCCGTCACCGCAGCGGTGGCGGGAGGGATGCCGCTGCTCTCCGCCTGCGGCGGAAGCTCCGACGGAGGTTCGCGGGACGGCACCACGTCGGGCAAGGACGCCAAGAAGCTGCTGCCGGCGTACGTGGCCAGCCACGTGGTCACCCCCGACATCCCCAGCAAGAACGGCTCCGCGGTCGGCTTCACCGGCAAGCTCGACATGGCGGGCCTGAAGACCTCGGTGCCCGAGAAGCTCGGCAAGGGCGGCAAGGTCACCGTCATGTCGCCGTTCTGGGGGTCCCCGCCGAAGGGGGACAACGCCTACTACAAGGCGATGAACGACCTCATCGGCGTCGACGTGGTCTGGCAGAACCAGGACGGCAACACCTACGACCAGAAGCTCGGCGCGGTCCTCGCCTCCAGCGAGGTGCCCGACGTGGTGGTCGTGCCCGGCTGGAACATGACCGGCAAGATCCCCAGCGCCATCATCGGCAAGTTCGCCGACCTCGGGCCCTACCTCTCCGGTGACGCGGTCAAGAAGTACCCCAACCTCGCGGCGATCCCCACCGACGCCTGGCAGCGGTCCATCTTCGGCGGCAAGCTGCGCGGCCTGCCGATGCCGTCCTCGTACGTGTCCGGCATCGTGCCGCTGTACCGGCAGGACATCTTCGAGAAGGAGGGCTACGAAGTCCCGCGCTCCTGCGACGAGTTCATGGCGCTGGCCAAGGAGGCCACCAACGCGAAGGCCAAGCGCTGGGCCTGTCTGGACATGAAGTGGACCGCCTTCAACGCCTTCGGTGTGCTCTCCGGCAACGAGAAGTCGCTCGGCTGGAACCAGGTCGACGGCAAGCTGGTCTACCGCATCGAGACCGAGGAGTACCTCGAGGCGCTGGAGTGGACGCGCAAGCTGTTCGCCGCCGGGGTCGTGCACCCCGACGCCAAGCTCGGCAAGAGCAACGCCGCCGACCCCGGGCCCAAGTTCGCCGCCGGCGAGTTCCTCATCTACAACCAGGACATGTCGCAGTGGTGGAGCCGCACCGCGGAACAGGCCAGTCAGAACCCCGAGTTCAGGATCTGGGGCATGGACTTCTTCGGGCACGCCGGCGGTGACCCCACGCTGTGGGCGCAGAACCCGGCGAGCATCTTCGCCTTCGTCAACAAGAAGGCCTCCGAGTCCGTGATCCGCGACGTGCTGGCCGTCGCCAACGTCACCGCGGCGCCGTACGGGACCAAGGAGTACATGGCCACCAACTACGGCGTCGAGGGCACCCACTACACCGTCAAGGACGGGGTCCCCACCAAGACCGACCAGGGCAACCTCGACGTGATGAACGCCTACGTGATGGTGGCGAGCCCCGCCGCGACCATCGCCCACCCCGACTTCCCCGAGGTCGCCAAGGGGCAGGTCGAGTGGCAGCAGCGGATGGGCGCCTTCACCAAGAAGCCCACGTTCTACGGCATGCAGATCACCGAGCCCGCCCGCTACACCAACCTCTCCAACGACTTCGAGCAGCTGGAGGACGACATCGTCCGCGGCCGCAAGAAGATCGGTGACATGCAGCAGGCCGTCTCCGACTGGCGGAGCAAGGGCGGCGACAAGCTGCGCGACTGGTACAAGAAGCTGCTCGACGAGAACGGCACGGCGACGAGCTGACCGGTACCGAGGCAAGGAGAACGGCCGTGTCCCACAGCACGGTGCCTCGGACCAGGGCCGAGGCCGATACGACGAAGAAGACCCCGGTGGCGTCCGGCGACGCCACCGGCTCCCGGAAGGGCAAGCCGAGCGGGGGGAAGCTCAGCCTGCGGCTGAGGTTCCGGCGTGACCGCGTACTGCTGCTGATGACACTGCCGGCCGTCCTGCTGGTACTGCTCTTCAACTACGTACCGATCCTCGGCAACGTCGTCGCCTTCCAGGAGTACGACCCCTACATCAGCGACAACGGGATCGTCTCCATGCTGCACAGCCCCTGGGTGGGGCTGGAGAACTTCCAGCGGATCTTCGAGGACTCCGCCTTCTGGAACTCCGTGCGGAACACGCTGGTGCTGTTCGTCCTCCAGCTCGTGCTGTACTTCCCGGTCCCCATCCTGCTCGCGCTGCTCATCAACAGCGTGGTCCGGCCCCGGGTCCGGGCGGTCGCACAGGCCATCCTCTACCTGCCGCACTTCTTCTCCTGGGTGCTGGTCGTCGCCGTCTTCCAGCAGTTGCTGGGCGGTGCCGGACTCCTCTCCCAGATGCTGCGCGACCACGGGTACGACGGGCTCAGCCTCATGACCGACCCGGAGACCTTCAAGTTCCTGGTCACCGCGCAGAGCGTGTGGAAGGACGCCGGCTGGGGGATCATCGTCTTCCTCGCCGCGCTCGCCTCGGTCAGCCCCGACCTGTACGAGGCCGCCGCCATGGACGGCGCGAACCGCTGGCGCCGCATGTGGCACGTCACGCTGCCCGCGCTGCGCCCGGTGATCGCCCTGCTGCTGGTGCTGCGCGTCGGCGACGCCCTGACGGTCGGTTTCGAACAGATCCTGCTGCAACGCGACGCGGTGGGACCGGGCGCCGCGGAGGTCCTCGACACCTTCGTGTGGTGGAACGGCGTGCGCAACCAGGACTTCGGCTACGCGGCCGCCGCGGGGCTCGTCAAGGGCGTCATCAGCCTCGGCCTGGTCCTGATAGCCAACAAGGTGGCCCACCTCATGGGCGAGCAGGGGGTGTACAAGAAGTGACCGCCGTCATCGACGAACCCGCGCGCACGCCGAGCCGGTGGGCGGCCCCGCCCCGGCCGGTGTGGGAGGAGAAGCCCAGCCGCGCCGGACTCGCCGGCAAGGGGCTGGTCCTGCTCCTGGCCTGCCTGGCCATCCTGTTCCCGCTGTGGATCGTCGTCGTCACCAGCCTCTCCTCGCGCAAGACCATCGACGAGGCCGGCGGGCTGGTGATGATCCCGAAGGACATCACCTTCGTCGCCTACCAGGAACTGCTCAGCGGCGGCCAGGTCACCCGCGCCGCGCTCGTCAGCATCGGCATCACCCTCGTCGGCACCCTCTTCTCGATGGCGGTGTCGGTGCTGTGCGCCTACGGGCTGTCCCGCAGTGGCTCGCTGGGGCACCGCTGGATCCTCATGGTGCTGCTGGCCACGATGTTCTTCAGCGCGGGCCTCATCCCCACCTACCTGCTGGTGCAGTCCCTGGGCCTGATGGACAGCTATCTCGCGCTGATCCTGCCCAGCGCGATCAGCGTCTTCAACATCCTGGTGCTGCGCGGCTTCTTCATGGGCATCTCGCCGGAGCTGATCGACAGCGCCCGCATCGACGGCGCCGGTGACCTGCGCATCCTGTGGCGGATCGTGCTGCCGCTGTCCCGCGCGGTCGTCGCGGTGATCACCCTGTTCTACGCCGTCGGCTACTGGAGCGCCTGGTTCAACGCCTCCCTGTACCTGAACGACCAGGACATGCTGCCCCTGCAGAACGTGATGATCCAGCTCGTGCAGAAGCAGGAGGCACCGGTCGGCCTCGGCCAGGCGATCAAGACCGGTGAACTCTCCGGCCTCGCCGTGCAGATGGCGGTCATGGTCATGGCCCTGCTGCCGGTGGCCGTGCTGTCGCCGTTCGTCCAGCGCCACTTCAAGAAGGGCATGCTGACCGGCGCGGTGAAGGGCTGACGCCCTCCCCCCCCAGTCCCGTCGTGGCCGACCGCTCCTGACCAGCGGCCGGCCACGACGAACACGTACGCCCACCCCACCCCAGCCCCCCGAGCCGCACAGAACGAGGTATGTCATGCATGCGTCCGCGTCACGCAGCCCGAGCCGGCGTGCCGTTCTCGCCGGGACCGCGGCCGCCGCCGCGCTCACCGCCGTCCCCTTCGCACCCGGTCGCGTGCACGCCGCCGAGGGTACGGCGGACGTCCCCGAGGGCACGGCGGCCGCCGCCTACCGCTGGCGCAACGTCGTCATCGGCGGCACCGGATTCATCACCGGCGTGCTGTTCCACCCGCGCGTCCGCGGGCTCGCCTACGCCCGTACCGACATCGGCGGCGCCTACCGCTGGGACGACCGCGCCGCCCGCTGGGTGCCGCTCCTGGACCACCTCGGCTGGGACGACTGGAACCTCCTCGGCGTCGAGGCGATGGCCGTCGACCCCGCCCACCCGGACCGGCTCTACCTGGCCTGCGGCACCTACGCCCAGGCCTGGGCGGGCAACGGCGCGGTCCTGCGCTCCGACGACCGGGGCACCACCTGGCGGCGCACCGACCTCACCGTGAAGCTCGGTGCCAACGAGGACGGCCGGGGCGCCGGCGAGCGGCTCCTGGTCGACCCGCGCGACAGCGACACCCTGTGGCTGGGCACCCGCCACGACGGCCTGTGGAAGTCGACGGACCGGGGTGCCACCTGGGCCCGCGTCACCGGCTTCCCGGCCGCCCCGAGCGCCACCGGCCAGGGCGTCACCCTCCTCGTCGCCGCCGGCCGCACCGTCTACGCCGGCTGGGGCGACGCCGACGGCACCGCGCCGAACCTGTTCCGCACGGCCGACGGCACCGCCTGGGCGCCCGTCCCCGGGCAGCCCTCCGGCACCGCGGCCAAGGTCCCGATCCGCGCCGCGTACGACCGGCACACCCGCGAGCTGTACGTGACGTACGCCGACGCGCCGGGCCCGAACGGCCAGTCCACCGGCAGCGTGCACAAGCTGCGCACGGCGAGCGGCCGTTGGAGCGAGGTCACGCCGGTCCGGCCGGGCGGCACCACGGACGGGGGTACCGCCCACGCCTCCAGCAGCGGGGGAGGGGCCGCCGACAGCTTCGGCTACGGCGGCGTCGCCGTCGACGCCCGCCGCCCCGGCACCGTCGTGGTCTCCACCAACAACCGCTGGGCGGCCGTCGACACACTGTTCCGGACCACCGACGGCGGCCGCACCTGGACGTCCCTCAAGGACTCCGCCCGCCTCGACGTGTCGGAGACGCCCTACCTCAAGTGGGGCGAGGAGCAGCCCAAGTTCGGCTGGTGGATCCAGGCAGTCGCCCTCGACCCGTTCGACTCCGGGCACGTCGTCTACGGCACCGGCGCCACCCTCTACGGCACCCGCGACCTGCGTCACTGGGCCCCGCAGATCCGGGGCCTGGAGGAGGCGTCGGTGACCCAGCTGGTCTCGCCCCCGGCCGGGGAAGCGCACCTGCTGAGCGGGTCGCGGGACATCGGCGTCATGTACCACGAAAGGCTCACCTCGTCCCCGGCGCGCGGCATGGCCACGAACCCCGTGTCCGGCTCGGCGACGGGACTGGCACAGGCGGCACGCAGGCCGGCGTACGTCGTCCGGGCGGGCTGGGGCGAGAACGGCAACGGGGCGTACTCGAACGACGGCGGACGGACCTGGGCGCCCTTCGCGACCCAGCCCGGCATCGCCGGGGACGCACCGGGACCGATCGCCGCCAACGCCGACGGCAGCGTGCTGCTGTGGTCCTTCGTGCACTGGGACGGCACGACGTACCCCGCCCACCGCTCGGCGGACAACGGCACGACCTGGTCCGAGGTCCCCTCCTTCCCGAAGGGTGCCACGCCGGTCGCCGACCCGGTGGACCCGGCGCTGTTCTACGCGTACGACACCGGCGCGGGGACGCTGCTCGCCAGCACCGACGGCGGCCGCTCCTTCACCGCCCGCGTCACCGGACTGCCCGCCGGGGACAGCCAGTTCAAGCTGGTGGCGGCGCCCGGCCGAAGCCGTGACCTGTGGCTGAGCACCAAGGAGAACGGCCTGCACCGCTCCACCGACGGCGGCGTCGCCTTCACCCGGGTCGACAGCTGCCGTGCTTCCCACACCCTCGGCTTCGGCAAGGCCGCCGACGGCGCCGGCTACCCGGCCATCTACCAGGTCGGCTCCGTCGGGGCCGTCACCGGCGTCTACCGCTCCGACGACGAGGCGCGGACCTGGACGCGGATCAACGACGACCGACACCAGTGGGGATGGACCGGTGAGACGATCACCGGCGACCCCCGCGTCCACGGCCGCGTCTACCTCGCCACGAACGGACGCGGCATCCAGTACGGGGAGCCCAGCTGATGCCGAACCTGTCGGACGCCACCCGCCACCGCATCCTCTACGGCGGCGACTACAACCCGGAGCAGTGGCCCGAGGAGACCTGGTACGAGGACGTCCGCCTGATGAGGGCCGCCGGCGTCAATTCGGTCACCCTCGGTGTCTTCTCCTGGGCGAAGCTCGAACCCCGGCCCGGTGAGTACGACTTCGCCTGGCTGGACCGCCTGATGGACCTGATGCACGAGAACGGCATCGGCGTCGTCCTCGCCACCCCCACCGCCTCGCCACCGCCGTGGCTGGGACACCTCCACCCGGACACCCTGCCCCGCGACGAGGACGGCCGCACCGAGTGGTGGGGCGGACGCCAGCACTTCTCGCACTCCAGCGCCACCTACCGCCGTCACGCCGCCGCCGTCACCGAGGCCCTGGCCGCGCGCTACGGCGGCCACCCCGCCCTCACCATGTGGCACATCAACAACGAGTACTGCACCTTCGACCACGGTGACGAGGCCGCCGTCCGCTTCCGCCGCTGGCTCCAGGACCGGTACGGCACCCTCGACGCCCTCAACACCGCCTGGGGCACCGCCTTCTGGAGCCAGGGCTACGGAGACTGGGACGAGATCCTCCCGGCCCGCCGCGCCCACTACCTGAAGAACCCCACCCAGGTGCTGGACTTCCGCCGCTTCACCTCCGACATGCTCCTGGAGTGCTTCACCGCCGAACGCGACATCGTCCGCCGCCACACCCCGCACCTCCCGGTCACCACCAACTTCATGCCGCTGTGGCACGGCCAGGACGCCTGGCGCTGGGCCGAGGAGGAGGACGTCGTCTCCGTCGACCTCTACCCCGACCCGCGCGACCCGCACGGCGCGCAGGAAGGCGCCCTCGTCCAGGACATGACCCGCTCCCAGGCACGCGGACCGTGGATGCTCATGGAGCAGGCGGCGGGAGCGGTCAACTGGCGCGGCGCGAACCACCCCAAGCCGCGCGGCCTCAACCGGCTGTGGTCCCTCCAGGCCGTCGCGCGCGGCGCCGACGCCGTCTGCTACTTCCAGTGGCGCCAGTCGCGGCAGGGCGCGGAGAAGTTCCACTCCGGGATGGTCGGCCACGCGGGGGAGGAGGGCCGCACCCACCAGGAGGTCAAGCAGCTCGGCGCCGACCTCGCCAGGCTCGGCCCGCACGTGGCCGGCAGCCGCGTCACCGCCGACATCGCCGTCCTGCACGACTGGCACTCCTGGTGGGCCGGCGACCAGGACGGCCGCCCCTCCACCCGCTTCGCCTACCCCGACGTCCTGCGCGCCTGGCACCGCGCGCTCTGGGAGGCCCGCCTCACCACCGACTTCGCCCACCCCGAGCACGACCTCGCCCCGTACAGGGCGGTCGTCGTGCCCCAGCTCTACGCCCTCACGGACGCCGCGACCGACAACCTCCTGGCCTACGTCCGCGGCGGCGGCACCCTCGTCTGCGGTTTCCTCACCGGCACCGCCGACCAGGACGACCGGATCCGGCCCGGCGGCATGGACGCCCGGCTGCGCGAGCTGTTCGGCATCCGCACCCTGCACGAGTGGTGGCCGCTGGACACCGGTGAGACGGCCGTGTGCGACGGCTTCCACGGCACCCTCTGGTCGGAGGAGATCGAGCCCGACGGCACCGCCGACGAGACGCTCCCCTACCAGGGCGGGGAACTGGACGGGCTGCCGGCCGTCCTGCGCAAGGGCCGCGCCTGGTACCTCTCGACCCTCCCGGAGCCGGACGCGCTGCGCGACCTGCTCACCCGCGTCGCCGCCGACGCGGGCGCCCGCCCGGTGCTCGGCGGACTCCCGGCCGACGTCGAGGCCGTACGCCGTGGTGACCTGCTGTTCCTCCTCAACCACGGCCGCGACCAGGTCACCGTCGAGGTCCCGGGCACCCACCGCGACCTGCTGACCGACGCGACCGTCACCGACGGCGTCACCCTCGGCCGCTACGGCGTGGCGGTCCTCACGGAGCCGCCCGCATGACCAGTACGCCCGTGCACGGCACCTGGGAGCCCGAGCCCGCCGCCCGCTGGGAGGACGCCTTCCTGAGCGGCAACGGCCACCACGGCGCCCTCGTGTTCGGCGACCCGGACGCCGACCGGGTCATCGTCACGCACCACACCCTGGTGCGCCCGAACGGCGGCGACGAGCACCGCCGCCCGCCCCGGCTCGCCGCCGAACTCCCCGTCCTCCAGGACCGCATGCTCTCTGGCGACACGACCGCCGCCGAGGGCTTCACCGACGGCCGCCCCCTGCAATGGGTGCGGCCCTTCCACCCGGCCTTCCAGCTGCGTCTGAACAGACCAGCCGGTGGCGCCCGCACCGACTACCGCCGCTCGGTCGACTTCACCACCGGCGAGACGACCGCCGTGTGCTCCACCTGGACCAGCCGCCTCTTCGTCTCCCGCGCCGACGACGTGATCGTCCAGCACATCACCGCCCCGCACCTCACCCTCGACCTCTCCCTCGACCCCCGCCTTCCCGGCGCCCCCGCCGGGCTCGGCGTCGGCCACGGCGCCGTCCTCACCCCGGGGGGCGCCCTGCTCAGCCTGCGCGCCCGCTACCCGGGCAGCGACCTGGCCTACACCGGCGTCACCGCGGTCGCCGTCACCGGCGGCACCACGAGACTGGTCCCGCCCGGCGTGCTCGTCGAGGACGCCACGGAGGTCCTGCTCCTCACCCGGGTGCGCCGGCACACCGGGGAACTGGACGTGGTCACCGAGGGCCGCGCCCTGCGCGACCTGCCGGGCGGCATGACGTACGAGGGTCTCCTCGCCCGCCACCTCGCCCGCCACCGCACCGCCTACGACCGCGTCACCCTCGACCTCGCCGCCGACCCCGCCGAACGCCGGCTGCCGGGCTCGGCCCTGCTGGAGCGCCCCCGCGGCGCGGCCCTCCTGGAGCGGCTCTTCGCCGCCGGCCGCTACCACCTGCTCTCCGCCAGCGGCCTGCTCCCGCCCCGGCTGACCGGCCTGTGGACCGGCGACTGGGACACCGCCTGGTCCGGGGCGTTCACCACCAACGCCAACCTCAACCTCCAGACCGCCTCCGCCGCCGCGGCCGCCCTCCCCGAGGTCACCGAGGCCCACGCGGCCCTGGTCCACCGGCAACTGCCCGACTGGCGGGACAACGCCCGCGCGATCTTCGGCACCCGGGGAGTCGTCGCGCCCTCGCACACCGACGGCGAGTGCGGGCACACGTACCACTTCAGCCGCGAGTACCCCCTGCACCTGTGGACGGCCGGCGCGGACTGGCTGCTCAAGCCCCTCGTCGACCACGACGAGACCCGCGGCGCACCCGACCCCCGCACCGTCGCCGCCCTCGCCGAGGTCGCCCTGTTCTACGAGGACTTCCTGACCCGCACCGACGCGGACGGCCACCTGGTGGTCGTCCCCTCCTACTCGCCCGAGAACCGGCCCGCGAACGCCGGCTGGGGCACGCTCAACGCGGCCATGGACCTTTCCGCCGCCCGGCACGCCCTGCTCACCGCCGCCGGCCACCACCCCGAGCACGCCGACCGCTGGCGCGCCCTGGCCGACCGCCTCCCCCCGCACCGGATCAACGCCGACGGCGCCCTCGCGGAATGGGCGAGCCCGGGCCTGGAGGACACCTACGACCACCGCCACCTCAGCCACCTCTACGGCGTCTGGCCGCTCGACGAGATCAACCCCTACGACACCCCCGGGCTGGCCCGGGCCGCCCACCGGGCCCTCGAACTGCGCGGCGCCGAGAACGACTCCGCGCACGGCCACCTCCACCACGCCCTGGTCGCCGCCCGGCTCAGGGACGGAGCGCGGGTCGCCCATGCCCTCGGGCAGGTGCTCGACGGCGACTTCTTCCACGCCTCCCTGATGAGCGCGCACTACCCCCACCGGGACGTCTACAACGCCGACGCCGCCCACGCCCTCCCGGCCGTGCTCATCGAGATGCTCGTGCAGTCCACCCCCGACCGGCTGGTCCTGCTGCCCGCCCTCCCCGCGTCCTGCCCGCAGGGCGAACTCCGGGGCGTACGCACCCGGTTCGGGGCGGAACTCGACCTCACCTGGTCGCCCGACGGAGCCGCGACGGCCGTCCTGCGCCCGGGCCGCACCCACCGCGTCGAACTGAGGACACCCTCCGGCGCCGAACCGCTCGACCTCGTCGCCGGGGAGGAGCGCGTCCTCAGCCTCAGGGCGCGGTGACGGAGCCCGCGGGCTCCCCGCGACACGACCGAGGGGCCGGTCCCGCCCGGGACCGGCCCCTCCCGCGTTCCTACTCCGCGACCGGCAGCCGTGCGCCGTCCCGCAGGAACAGCGGGATCCGGTCCAGCGGCGCGTCCACCGTCACGGCCACCCCGCCCTCGTACGTCTCGCCCGTCCACGCGTCCGTCCAGCGCGCCCCCGCCGGGAGGTGGACCGTGCGGACCGTGGCGCCCGCCGTCAGCACCGGCGCGACCAGCAGGTCCCGTCCGAAGAGGTAGGCGTCGTCCACCGGCCAGGCCGCCCGGTCGTCGGGGAACTCCAGGAACAGCGGCCGCATCACCGGCAGTCCCTCCTCGTGCGCCTCGCGCATGACGTCCAGGATGTACGGCTTCAGCCGCTCGCGCAGACGCAGGTAGCCCGCCAGGATCGGGTACGCCTCCTCGCCGTACGACCACACCTCGTTCGGTCCGCCGGTCATGTCCGGACCCAGCGGCATGCCCGGGTCGCGGAAGCCGTGCAGGCGCATCAGCGGGGACAGCGCGCCGAACTGGAACCAGCGGATCATCACCTCGCGGTACGCCGGGTCGTCCGGGTCGCCTCCGTGGAAGCCGCCGATGTCCGTGTTCCACCAGGGGATGCCCGACAGGGCGGTGTTCAGGCCCGCCGCGATCTGCCGGCGCAGGGTCGCGAAGTCGGTGCCGATGTCCCCGGACCACAGCGCGGCGCCGTGGCGCTGGCTGCCCGCCCACGCCGAGCGGTTGAGGGTGATCACCTCGTCCACCCCGGCGGCGCGCAGCCCCTCGTCGAAGGCGCGGGAGTTCTCGGCCGGGTACAGGTTGCCGACCTCCAGGCCCGGACCCGCCCAGTAGCGCAGGTTCTCCGGGAAGCCCGGCTTCAGCTCCGGCTCGCAGGCGTCGAGCCAGAACGCGGTGATGCCGTACGGGTCGAGGTAGTTCTCCTTGACCTTCGACCACACGAACGCGCGGGCCTCGGGGTTGGTGGCGTCGTAGAAGGCCACCTGGACCGTCGACGCGACCTCCTTGTCCGGCCAGTCCGCGTGCGCCATCGGGCCGTACTGGGTGCCGATGAAGTGGCCGCGCTGCTCCATCACCGGGTGGTTCTCGCTCAGCGGGGACACCGACGGCCAGACGCTGACCACCAGCTTGATGCCCAGCTCGTCCAGCTCCCGGACCATCGCCGCCGGGTCCGGCCACTCCTTCGGGTCGAACTTCCACTCGCCCAGGTGGGTCCAGTGGAAGAAGTCGCAGACGATCGCGTCGATCGGCAGGCCCCGGCGCTTGTACTCCCGGGCCACGGCGAGGAGTTCGTCCTGGGTGCGGTAGCGCAGCTTGCACTGCCAGAAGCCCGCCGCCCAGGCGGGCAGCATCGGCGTGCGGCCGGTCACCGCGCTGTAGCGGCGCTGCGCGTCGGCCGGGGCGCCGGCCGTGATCCAGTAGTCGATCTGGCGGGCCGAGTCGGCGACCCACCGGGTGCCGTTGTGGGCCAGCTCCACGCGGCCGATCGCCGGGTTGTTCCACAGCAGCGTGTAGCCGCGGCTGGAGGTGAGGACCGGGATGGAGACCTCGGCGTTGCGCTGGACCAGGTCCACGACCAGGCCCTTCTGGTCGAGGCGGCCGTGCTGGTGCTGGCCGAGGCCGTACAGCTTCTCGTCGTCGTAGGCGGCGAAGCGCTGCTCCAGCCGGTGGTACCCGTTGCCGACCGCCGTGTACAGGCGCGGGCCGGGCCACCAGAAGTGGGCGCGTTCCTCGGCGAGCAGTTCACCGCCGTCGGCGGACCGTACGAAACGCACCTGCCCCTCGGGGTCGACCTCCACGGTCAGCGCCCCGACGGTCAGGGAGCCGCGGCCGTCCTCGATCTCGACGGTGCTCTCGGTCGCCGGGGCCTGGGGCAGCAGGGCACCGGGCAGTCCCTCCAGCACCGGGCCGCCGAGCCGGGCCCGGACCCGGACCGCGTCCGGCCCCCACGGCTCGATCCGGACGGTCTCCTGACGGCCGCTCCACTCCAGCGCGCCGTCCCGTTCGCGGAACGTGCCGACGGTGGGGGAGGACTGGGCGAGGCTGACCTTGGGCTGTGTCCCGGCAGGCTGGTTCACGAGGCAGGCTCCTGGGGAGTGCGGACATGGCGGTGCCCTGGCACGGGCCGAGGGGTGACGAGGCGGACCAGGGGGGCGAGGGGAGGGGGGAAGGGAGGAGCGAAGGGAAGGGACCGGGGGCTACGACCGGACGGGCGCGGGTCCCGAGCTCGCGCGGACCGTCAGCTCCGGCGCGAGCAGCACGACCTCGTCGCTCCCGCGCCCGTCGAGCTTGGCGACCAGCTGCTCCACGGCGTGCCGGCCCATCTCCTGCGCGGGCACGGCGACCGACGTGAGCCGCACGGAGGCCTGGGTGGCGACCTGCTCGGGGCAGACCGCGACCACCGACACGTCCTCGGGCACGGCCCGGCCCTGCTGGCGCAGCAGGGCGAGCAGCGGCTCGACCGCCGACTCGTTCTGGACGACGAACCCCGTGGTGTCCGGGCGTTCGTCGAAGACACGGGCGAGGGTGGCGGACATCGCGTCGTACCCGCCCTCGCAGGGGCGGTGCAGCAGCCGCAGCCCCAGTTCCCGCGCGCGGGTGCGCAGGCCGTCCAGGGTGCGCTCGGCGAAGCCGGTGTGCCGTTCGTAGACCGCCGGCGCCTCGCCGATGACAGCGATGTCGCGGTGCCCCAGCTTCGCCAGGTGTTCCACACACAGCGCGCCGGTCGCCCGGAAGTCGAGGTCGACGCAGGTCAGTCCGGTGGGGTCGGCGGGGAGACCGATCAGCACGGAGGGCTGGTCGGTCCCGCGCAGCAGCGGCAGGCGCTCGTCGTCGAGTTCGACGTCCATCAGGATCATCGCGTCCGCGAGGCCGCTGCCGGTGACACGGCGCACCGCGTCCGGGCCCTCCTCGCCGGTGAGCAGCAGGATGTCGTACCCGTGGGTGCGCGCGCTGGTCGCGACCGCGATGGCGATCTCCATCATCACCGGCACGTACATGTCCGTGCGCAGCGGGATCATCAGCGCGATGATGTTCGACCTGTTGCTGGCCAGGGCGCGGGCACCCGCGTTCGGGTGGTAGCCGAGCTCTCGGATACTCTCCTCGACCCGCTGGCGGGTGGTGGTGGAGATGGACCGCTTGCCGCTGAGGACATAACTCACCGTGCTCGCCGATACTCCGGCGTGCTGGGCGACCTCGGCGAGGGTGACCATCCAGCTCTCCAAGCTTTGTGAAGCGCTTCGACAGCGCGCGGGGTGGGCAACTGCGGGTGAGGGTGGTTCGACAGTAGCCCCAGCGAGGGTGGGTGTCCATAGGCTGTCGAAGCGCTTCGACAGCTTTCTGATCGCCGACGGGACACCCGCTCCCGCCGACGCCGCGCCGATCGGCCGAACGGCCGCGGGAAGGGTGGTGGGGCGGCGGCGAATCGGGTACATACGATCGGGTAGCGCCGACTAGTGACGTACGCCCGTAAGTTCGCACATGTCGATCTTTCCGGGAGCCCCCGACCCCCTATTCGCGGCGAGGTGAGCCTCATGTCCGCACCAACCACCCCCTCCTCCCCCTCCTCCCGACCCACCGTCACCGAACGTGAGGCCCGCCAGGTCGCGGAGGCGGCCCGGGAACAGGACTGGCGCAAGCCCAGCTTCGCCAAGGAGCTGTTCCTCGGCCGCTTCCGCCTCGACCTCATCCACCCCCACCCGGTCCCCGCCGACGAGGACGGCCGGCGCGGTGAGGAGTTCCTCGCCAAGCTGCGCGACTTCTGCGAGACGAAGATCGACGGGTCCGTGATCGAGCGCGACGCACGGATCCCCGACGAGGTGATCACCGGGCTGAAGGAGCTCGGCGCCTTCGGCATGAAGATCGACACGAAGTACGGCGGTCTCGGCCTCACCCAGGTCTACTACAACAAGGCCCTCGCCCTGGTCGGATCCGCGAATCCCGCGATCGGCGCGCTGCTCTCCGCCCACCAGTCGATCGGTGTGCCGCAGCCGCTCAAGATGTTCGGCACCCAGGAGCAGAAGGACACCTTCCTGCCGCGCTGCGCCCGTACCGACATCTCCGCGTTCCTGCTGACCGAACCGGACGTCGGCTCCGACCCGGCGCGCCTGGCGACCGCCGCCGTCCCGGACGGGGACGACTACGTCCTCGACGGGGTGAAGCTGTGGACGACCAACGGCGTCGTCGCCGACCTGCTCGTCGTCATGGCGAGGGTGCCGAAGTCGGAGGGCCACAAGGGCGGCATCACCGCCTTCGTGGTGGAGGCCGCCTCGGAGGGCGTCACGGTCGAGAACCGCAACGCCTTCATGGGCCTGCGCGGCCTGGAGAACGGTGTCACCCGCTTCCACCGGGTGCGCGTCCCCGCCGCCCACCGCATCGGCCCCGAGGGTGCCGGCCTGAAGATCGCCCTGACCACCCTGAACACCGGACGCCTCTCGCTCCCCGCGATGTGCGTCGGGGCCGGAAAGTGGTGCCTGAAGATCGCCCGCGAGTGGTCGGCGGTGCGCGAGCAGTGGGGCAAGCCGGTCGCGCTGCACGAGGCGGTCGGCTCGAAGATCGCGTTCATCGCGGCGACGACCTTCGCGCTCGAGGCCGTGCTGGACCTGTCCTCGCAGATGGCCGACGAGGACCGCAACGACATCCGCATCGAGGCGGCCCTCGCCAAGCTCTACGGCTCCGAGATGGCCTGCCTGATGGCCGACCACCTGGTCCAGATCCGCGGAGGCCGGGGCTTCGAGACCGCGGCGTCCCTGGAGGCCCGCGGCGAGCGCGCGGTGCCCGCCGAGCAGATCCTGCGCGACCTGCGCATCAACCGGATCTTCGAGGGCTCCACGGAGATCATGCACCTGCTCATCGCGCGCGAGGCCGTCGACGCGCACCTCTCGGTCGCCGGCGACCTGATCGACCCCGACAAGAGCCTGTCCGACAAGGCGCGGGCGGGCGCGCAGGCGGGCGTCTTCTACGCCAAGTGGCTGCCGAAGCTCGTCGCCGGGCCGGGTCAGCTCCCCCGCTCCTACGCGGAGTTCCATCCGTCCGGCCACCCCGACCTGGCGGGGCACCTGCGCTACGTCGAACGCACCGCCCGCAAGCTCGCCCGCTCCACCTTCTACGCCATGTCCCGCTGGCAGGGCCGGATGGAGACCAAGCAGGGCTTCTTGGGCCGCGTCGTCGACATCGGCGCGGAGCTGTTCGCGATGAGCGCCGCGTGCGTCCGCGCCGAGCACCTGCGCGCCGAGGGCGACCACGGCCGCGAGGCCTACCAGCTCGCCGACGCCTTCTGCCGCCAGGCCCGCATCCGCGTCGAGGAGCTCTTCGGCCGCCTGTGGACCAACACCGACGACATCGACCGCAAGGTCGTCAAGGGTGTGCTGGGCGGCGCGTACGAGTGGCTGGAACAGGGCATCGTCGACCCGTCCGGGACCGGGCCGTGGATCGCGGACGCGACACCCGGCCCCTCGCAGCGGGAGAACGTACACCGCCCCATCAGGTGACCCCCGCCCCCGGCGCGCACACCGCATTCCGCCCGCGCGCCGGGGCAGGCGTGCCTCACCGGCCGCCGCGAGCAGCCCACCCCTCCCACCCCTCCCATCGACCCGGCTACCC
>NZ_JAGMUE010000217.1:0-18207 GCF_019049165.1 Streptomyces sp. AC627_RSS907 | reverse complement strand
GCAGCCCCGGCCACCGCCGGCTCCTCCACCGGCTCCTCCACCGGAGCCTGCTCCAGGATCAGATGGGCGTTCGTACCGCTGACACCGAAGGCGGAGACACCGGCGCGACGCGGGGCACCCTCCTCGCCCCACTCCCGCGCCTCGGTCAACAACTCCACCCGGCCCGCCGACCAGTCGACGTGCGACGACGGCTCGTCGGCGTGCAGGGTTCTGGGGAGCATGCCGTGCCGCATCGCCAGCACCATCTTGATGACACCGGCCACGCCCGCGGCGGCCTGGGTGTGGCCGATGTTCGACTTCAGCGAGCCCAGCCACAGCGGCCGGTCGCGGTCCTGGCCGTAGGTGGCCAGCAGGGCCTGCGCCTCGATCGGGTCGCCCAGTGACGTACCCGTGCCGTGCGCCTCCACCACGTCCACGTCGGAGGGCTTCAGCCCGGCATTGGCCAGTGCCTGCCGGATGACGCGCTGCTGCGACGGGCCGTTGGGGGCGGTCAGCCCGTTGGACGCGCCGTCCTGGTTCACCGCGCTGCCGCGGATCACCGCGAGCACCGGGTGCCCGTGACGACGGGCGTCCGACAGCCGCTCCAGCAGCACCACGCCGACGCCCTCGCCGAAGCCGGCGCCGTCGGCGGCGTCCGCGAACGCCTTGCACCGGCCGTCCGCGGCGAGGCCGCGCTGCCGGCTGAACTCGGTGAACAGGGCGGGCGTCGACATGACGGTGACGCCGCCGGCGAGCGCGAGCGAGCACTCGCCCGAGCGCAGCGCCTGGCTCGCCAGGTGGATCGCCACCAGCGACGACGAGCACGCCGTGTCGACGCTGACCGCGGGCCCTTCGAGACCGAAGGTGTACGCGATACGGCCGGAGAGCACGCTGGGCGAGGTGCCGGTGCCGAGGAAGCCCTCGATCTCCTCGGGCACCTCGGTGACGCGCGCCGCGTAGTCCTGGTACATCACACCGGCGAAGACGCCGGTGGCGCTGCCCTTGAGGTCCTGCGCACGGATGCCCGCGCGTTCGAACGCCTCCCAGCTGGTCTCCAGGAGCAGCCGCTGCTGCGGGTCCATGGCCAGCGCCTCGCGCGGGCTGATCCCGAAGAAGCCGGGGTCGAAGTCGGCGGCCCCGGCGAGGAAGCCACCCTCGCGCGCGTACGAGCTGCCGCGGCGGGCGCCCTCGGGGTCGTACAGTCCGTCCAGGTCCCAGCCGCGGTCGCCGGGGAAGGCGGCGATGGCGTCACCGCCGGAGGCGACGAGGTTCCACAGGTCCTCGGGGGTGCGGACGTCCCCGGGGAAGCGGCAACCGATCGAGACGATGGCGATCGGCTCGTCCACGGCGACGGCCTGGACCGCCGCGGCGGCCGTGTCCTGCCCCTCGCCGAGCTCGGCGAGGAGGTGCTCGGCGAGGGCGATCGGGGTCGGGTGGTCGAAGACCAGGGTCGCCGGGAGCTTGAGGCCGGTGACCGCGTTGAGCCGGTTGCGCAGTTGCACCGAGGCGAGCGAGTCGAAGCCGAGGTCGCGGAAGGCCCTGTTGCCGTCGATGACGTCAACGGAAGCGTGGCCGAGGACCGTGGCGACGCGGGTGCGGACCAGGTCGACGACGGCGCCGAGGCGGTCGGCGGCAGGCAGGGTGGCGAGCTGTGCGGCCAGCGAGGTGGTGTCCCCGGCGGTGTCCTGTGCGGCGACGGCCCGACGGGCCGGGGTGCGGACCAGTTGGCCCAGCAGCGGCGGGACCGGGTCGTCGGAGGCGCGCAGCACCGGGAGGTCCAGGTGCATCAGGACGAGCAGCGGATCCGGGGCGGCCAGCGCCCGGTCGAACAGTTCGAGGCCCTGCTCGACGGTGAGGGGCGGCACGCCGGAGCGGGCGATGCGGCGCAGGTCGGTCTCGTCGAGGTGGCCGGTCATCGCGCTGGCCTGTTCCCACAGGGACCAGGCGAGGGACTGGGCGGGCAGCCCGGCCGCGCGGCGGTGCTGGGCCAGCGCGTCGAGGTAGGCGTTGGCGGCGGCGTAGTTGGCCTGGCCGGGGCCGCCGAAGATGCCGGATGCGGAGGAGAACAGGATGAACGCGGACAGGTCGAGGTCGCGCGTCAGCTCGTGCAGGTTGACCGCGGCGTCCACCTTGGGCCGCAGGACGGTCTCGACGCGCTCCGGGGTCTGCGCGGTGACGACGCCGTCGTCGAGCGCGCCGGCGGCGTGGATCACGGCGCGCAGCGGCCGGCGCAGCCCGTCGATCACCGTGGCCAGGGCTGCGCGGTCGGCGGCGTCGCACGCCACGACGTCGACCTCGGCGCCGAGCCCCGTCAGCTCCGCGTGCAGCTCCGGGGCGTGCCCGGTACGGCTGAGCAGGACGAGGTCGCGTACGCCGTAGTGGGTGACGAGGTGCCGGGCGAGGTGGGAGCCGAGCAGGCCGGTGCCGCCGGTGATCAGCACGGTGCCGTCGAGGGCGACCGGGTCGCCGTCGGAGCGGGCGCCCTCCAGGCGGGGGGCGAGGAGGCGGGCGCCGCGCACCGCGAGCTGGTCCTCGCCGGCGGCGAGCGGTACCTCGGCGTCCTCGGTGCCGGTGTCCACGAGCACGAAGCGGCCAGGATGCTCGGACTGGGCGGACCTGACCAGACCCCACACGGCGGCGCCCGCCAGGTCGGTGACGTCCTCCGCCTGGGTGGCGGACATCGCTCCGGTGGTCACGAACGCCAGCTGCCCCGGCTCGTCGTCGGCGATCCACCGCTGCACCTCGGCGAGGGCACGGCGCAGCGCGGCCCGGACGTCGCCGCCGGGCTCGATGCGTACGGTCCCGGCCGGTCCTGCGGTGCCGGGCACGGCGGTCACCGGCGTCCAGACCGGGCGGAAGACGGCGTCGGCACCCGGGGCTCGCACGGCGTCCTCGGCGGGCGGCCGCAGCGCGAGGGACGCCACCGAGGCGACGGGGCGGCCGGCGGGGTCCGCGACGTGTACGGAGACGGCGTCCTGCCCGGCGGGGGCGATACGGACGCGGAGCGCGGTGGCGCCCTGGGCGTGCAGGGACATGCCGTTCCAGGAGAACGGCAGCCGGGCCTCGGCGGCGTCGGCGAGCCCGGTGACATGCAGCGCCGCGTCGAGCAGCGCGGGGTGCAGGCCGAAGAGGCGGGCCGCGCCCTGTTGGTCGTGGGGGAGGGCGACCTCGGCGAAGAGTTCGTCGCCGCGGCGCCAGGCCGTGCGCAGGCCCTGGAAGGCCGGGCCGTAGCCGAAGCCGGCCGCGGCGTACCGGTCGTACATGCCGGCGGTGTCGAGCCGGTCGGCGTCCCGCGGCGGCCAGGCGGTGAGGTCGGCGGCGGGGGCGACGGGCGCGGCGGACAGGGTGCCGCTGGCGTGGCGGGTCCACTCGTCCGTGCCGTCGGGGGCCGCGTGCAGGGTGACCGCGCGGCGGCCGGCCCCGTCGGGGCCGCCGACCGCGAGCTGGATGGCCACGGCGCCGTTCTCCGGCAGCACGAGCGGGGTCTCCAGCAGGAGTTCCTCGACCTGTTCGCAGCCCACCTGGTCGCCGGCGCGGGCGGCGAGTTCCAGGAACGCCGTGCCGGACAGCAGGATCGCGCCGCGCACCGTGTGGTCGGCGAGCCAGGGGTGGGTGCGGACGGAGAGCCGCCCGGTGAGCAGCGCGCCCTCGGCGTCCGCGAGCGCGACGACCGCGCCGAGCAGCGGGTGGCCGGCGGAGCCGAGGCCGGCCGCGGTCACGTCGCCCTGCTGGACCGAGTGGTCCTCCAGCCAGTACGCCTCCCGCTGGAAGGGGTAGGTGGGCAGGTCGACGCGGGTGCCGCCAGGGAGGAGCGCGGTGAGGTCGACGAGCACGCCGGCCACGTGGAGTTCGGCGACGGAGAGCAGGAACCGGTCCCAGCCGCCCGCCTGGCGCCGCAGTGTGCCCACCACGGTGCCCTCGACCGTCTCCTCGATCGCCGAGGTCAGCACCGGGTGCGGGCTGACCTCGACGAAGACGTCGTGTCCCGCCGCGCCGAGCGCGCGGACCGTGGTCTCCAGCTCCACGGTCCGGCGCAGGTTGCGGTACCAGTACTCGGCGTCGAGGGCCGCGGTGTCCAGCAGCCCGCCGGTCACCGTGGAGTAGAAGGGGATCTCGGCGCTGCGCGGGGTCAGGCCCGCGAGGGTGGTCAGCAGCTCCTCGCGGATCTCCTCCACCTGGGCGGAGTGGGAGGCGTAGTCGACGGGGACGCGGCGGACACGCACGTCGTCCCAGGTGTCGAGGGTGTCGAGGGCGTCGGTGTCGCCGGCGACCACGACGGACGAGGGGCCGTTGACGGCGGCGACGGACAGGCCGGGTCCGATGCGGTGCCGGGCCTCCTCCGCCGAGAGGGCGACGGAGGCCATGCCGCCGCGGCCGGCGAGGGCGTTCAGCGCCTTGCTGCGCAGGGCGACGACGCGCGCGCCGTCCTCCAGCGAGAGCGCGCCGGCCACGACGGCCGCGGCGATCTCGCCCTGCGAGTGGCCGACGACGGCGTCCGGCCGGACCCCGGCCGCCTGCCAGAGAGCGGCGAGGGAGACCATCACGGCGAACAGCACCGGCTGGACGACGTCCACCCGGTCGAAGTCGCCGGAGCGCAGCACCTCCTCCAGGGACCAGTCGACGTGCGGGGCGAGCGCCTCGGCGCACTGGGCGATCCGGTCGGCGAAGACGGGCGAGGTGTCGAGGAGGTCCACCGCCATGCCGGCCCACTGGGCGCCCTGACCGGGGAAGACGAAGACCAGGTCGCGGGTGGGCCGGACGGTGCCGCGCACCAGGGAGGGGTGTTCCTCGTCGTCCGCCAGGGCGGCGAGCGCGGCGTCGGCGTCGTCGCCGCCGCCGACCACGACGGCGCGGTGCTCCAGCGCGGCCCGGGTGGTGGCCAGGGAGTGGCCGACGTCCAGCGGGTCGAGGCCGGTCAGGGCGCGCAGCTGGGCCGCCCGGGCACGCAGCGCCTGCGGGCTGCGCGCGGAGAGCGCCCACGGCACGACGGCCGGGGCGGTCACCGCGGCGGGCGCGGCGTCGGCCTCGGGGGCGGGTTCGGTCTCCTCGGGCTCCGGTGCCTGCTCCAGGACGATATGGCTGTTGGTGCCGCTGACGCCGAAGGAGGAGACGGCGGCGCGGCGGACCCGTTCCACCTCGGGCCACGGCTGGAGTCCGGTGGCCAGCCGGACCGTGCCCGACTCCCAGTCGACCTGGGGCGTGGGCCGGTCCACGTGCAGGGTGGGCGGCACCTGGCCGTGGCGCATGGCCTGCACCATCTTGATGATGCCGCCGACTCCGGCGGCGGCCTGGGTGTGGCCGATGTTCGACTTCAGCGAGCCGAGGAGCAGCGGCTGTTCCGGGCTGTGCGCGCGGCCGTAGGTGGCGAGCAGCGCCTGCGCCTCGATGGGGTCGCCGAGCGGGGTGCCCGTGCCGTGCGCCTCGACGACGTCGACGTCGGCCGGGGACAGCCCGGCGTTGGTCAGCGCCTTCCGGATGACCCGCTGCTGGGCGGGACCGTTGGGCGCGGTGAGCCGGGAGCTGGCGCCGTCCTGGTTGACGGCGGTGCCGCGGACCAGGGCGAGCACGGGGTGGCCGCTCCGCCGGGCGTCGGAGAGCCGCTCCAGCAGGAGGATGCCGACGCCCTCGCCCCAGCCGGTGCCGTCGGCGTCGGCGCTGAACGACTTGCAGCGGCCGTCGGCGGCCAGGCCCCGCTGCCGGCTCATCTCGGTGAACGCGACGGGGGTCGACATCACCATGGCGCCGCCGGCCACGGCGAGCGTGCACTCCTCCGAGCGCAGGGCCTGGACCGCCAGGTGCAGCGCGACCAGCGACGACGAGCAGGCGGTGTCGACGCTGACCGAAGGGCCCTCGAAACCGAAGGCGTAGGAGACGCGGCCGGAGGCGACGCTGTCGGAGTTGCCTCCGGCGAGGAATCCCTCGACCTCCTCGGGCACCCGGCGCAGTCGGGAGCCGTAGTCCTGGTACTGCATGCCGGCGAAGACGCCGACCTGGGCGCCGCGCTGGGCCTGCGGGTCGATGCCGGCCCGCTCGAACGCCTCCCAGGTGGTCTCCAGGAGCAGCCGCTGCTGCGGGTCCATCGCGAGCGCCTCGTTCGGCGAGATACCGAAGAACTGTGGCTCGAAGCCGGAGATGTCGTCGAGGAAGCCGCCTTCGCGGGCGTAGCTGCTGTCCGGCCGGCTGCCCTCCGGGTCGTACAGCCGCTCCAGGTCCCAGCCGCGGTCGTCCGGGAACGGGGTGACGGCGTCCGTGCCGGCGGCGACCATGCGCCACAGGTCCTCGGGGCTGTTCACACCGCCCGGGTAGCGGCAGGCCATGCCCACGATGGCGATGGGCTCCGTGTCCTTCGCCTCGAGCCTGGTCAGACGCTGACGCGTGCGGTGCAGGTCGGCCGTGACTCGCTTGAGGTAAGTACGGAGCTTGTCGTCGTTCACTGCTGTCCCTCTACCTTGTTCGGCGGTCACGACATGCCCAGTTCGTTGTCGATGAAGGAGAAGATCTCGTCGTCGTCGGCCGCGTCGAGGCGTTCCTCGACGACGTCGTCGCCGGCGGCCGCCCGTGCCTTGGCCAGCAGGTCGTGCAGCCGGCCGGTCAGCTCCTCGCGGTAGCGCTCGTCGTCCAGGAGGGTGGTGAGCCTCTCCAGTTCGGCGAGGCCGGGCAGCTGCCCGGCCGCCGGTTCGGGCACGAGTTCGGCAGCGAGGTAGCCGGCGACGGCACGGCACGACGGATAGTCGAAGAGCAGGGTGGCGGGCAGTCGGAGTCCGCTGGCCGCGCCCAGCCGGTTGCGCAGTTCGACCGCGGTCAGCGAGTCGAAGCCCACCTCCAGCAGGCCCCGGTCGACGTCCACGGCACCGGCGTCGGCGAAGCCCAGCACGGTGGCCGTGTGGTCGCGGACGAGGTCGAGCAGGGCCCGGTCGCGCTGGGCGTCCGTCATCCCGGACAGCCGCTGGGCCAGGCCCGCCGCCTCGGCGGTACCGGTGGCGGTGTCGGCGGCGCCGCGCCGTACGGCCGAGCGCACCAGGCCCCGCAGCACCGCGGGCACCTCACCCTGCGCCTGGACCGCCTTGGTGTCCAGGCGCAGCGGCAGCAGAACCGGGTGGTCCTCGGCGAGCGCGGTGTCGAACAGCTCCAGGCCCTCCGCGGGCGGGAAGGCGATGATGCCGCCGCGCGCGAGGCGCTTGAAGTCGTTCTCGTCGAGGTGGCCGCTCATGCCGGCGTCGTTGGCCCACAGGCCCCAGGCCAGCGAGGCGGCCGGCAGGCCCTGGGCCCTGCGGCGGTGGGCCAGGGCGTCGAGGAAGGCGTTGGCCGCCGCGTAGTTGGCCTGTCCCATGCCGCCGAAGACGCCCGCGATGGACGAGAAGACCACGAAGGCCGACAGGTCGGGGCCGGCGGTGAGCTCCTGGAGGTTGAGGACCGCGTCGACCTTGGGCCGCAGGACGCAGTCCAGCTGCTCGTCGGTGATCGACGCCACGGTGCCGTCCTGGACCACACCGGCGGTGTGGACGACGGCGGTGACCGGGTGCTCGGACGGGACCGCGGCGAGCAGGGCGGCGAGCGCGTCGCGGTCGGCGACGTCACAGGCCGCCACCTCGACCTCGGCGCCCAGCGCGGTCAGTTCCTCGTGCAGCCGTGCGGCGCCCTCGCCGGCCAGGCCGCTGCGGCTGGTCAGCAGCAGCCGCCTGACGCCGTGCTCGGTGACCAGGTGCCGGGAGAGGTGGGCGCCGATCGCGCCGGTGCCGCCGGTGATCAGAACAGTGCCGCCGCGCTCCCACTGCGGCGCGGCGTCCGCGGCACCCACCGGGACGCGCGCGATGCGGTAGGCGTACGCCCGTCCGTCGCGCACCGCGATCTGCGGCTCGCCTCCGACGACGGCGCGCGCGACCGCGGCGTCCGCCTGGCTCCGGTCGTCGTAGTCGTGGTCGACCAGCACGAACCGGCCCGGGTGCTCGGTCTGCGCGGAGCGGACCAGGCCCCAGACGGCGGCACCTGCGAGGTCGGACACGTCGCTGTCGGCGGTCGGCGGCACCGCGCCGCGGGTGGTGAAGACGAGCTTCGCCCCGGCCCGGTCCTCGCCGAGCCAGTCGCGGATGTCGGCCAGCGCCTGCCGGGTGGCGCGGCGCACCGCCTCGGCGTCCTGCCCGGGCTCGTAGCCGCGCACCTCGAACGCGGGAACGGTTTCGGCGGCGGGCAGTGGAACCTCGGTGAACTCGGGGCGGAACAGGGTTCGGTGGGTCCGTCCGCCGCCTGTCGCGGACCGGGCGGGCTCCGCGGGCCGCAGGGCGAGCGACTCGGCCGTGGCGACCGGAGCTCCGGTGCCGTCGGCGAGGGCGACCGACATCGAGCTGTCCCCTGTGGGCGCCAGCCGCAGCCGGACGGCGGCCGCGCCGCCCGCGTGCAGGGTGACACCGCTCCAGGCGAACGGCAGCCATGCCTGACCGCTGCCGCTGAGCACGCCGAAGGCGAGGGAGTGCAGCACGCTGTCGAGGAGGGCCGGGTGGAGTCCGAAGCGGCCGGCCTCGGACCGCTGGGAGACGGGCAGGGCGGCCTCGGCGAACACCTCGTCGCCGCGGCGCCACACCGCCGTCAGCCCCTGGAAGACCGGGCCGTAGGCGAAGCCGCTCTCGGCGAACCGGTCGTACAGGCCGGTCACGTCGATCGGCTCGGCGCCCGGCGGCGGCCACTGCGTGAGCGTCTCGGCGGCCGACGCGACGGGTGTGGCGCCCGGCGACAGGACACCGTCGGCGTGCCGGGTCCACCCCTCGTCGCCCAGCGCGTGCTGGGGCCGGGAGAACACCTCGAGGGAGCGGGTGCCGTCCGCGCCCTGCGGGCCCACCCGCATCTGCAGGACGACGGCCCCGTCCTCCGGCAGGACCAGCGGTGCCGCCAGGGACAGTTCGTCGACCCGGGCGCAGCCGACCTCGTCGGCCGCCCTGACGGCCAGTTCGAGGAAGGCGGTCGCCGGGAACAGGGCCTCCCCGAAGACCCCGTGGTCGGCCAGCCAGGGCGTGCTGTGCAGCGACAGTCTGCCGGTGAAGACATAGGTGTCGGCGTCGGCCAGTTCGACGGCGGCGCCGATCAGCGGATGCCCGGTGGTGCCCAGGCCCGCCGAGGTCACGTCACCGGCGCCCGCGGTGTCGTCGAGCCAGTAGCGTTCGCGCTGGAACGGGTAGGTGGGCAGCGGCACGCGGCGTACGTCGCGGTCCGCGAAGACCCGCTCCCAGTCGGGGGTGGCCACCTGGGCGTGGAAACGGCCGAGGGCGGCGGTCACCGAGTCGGCCTCGTCGCGGTCCCGGTGCAGCAGCGGGATCAGCACGGCCGGGCTCTCCAGGCAGTCCTGGACCAGTGTGGTGAGGGAGCTGTCGGGGCCGATCTCGACGAACGCCGTCACGCCGGCCCGTTCGAGGGCCCGTACGCCGTCGAGGAACCGGACCGCGCCGCGGACGTGGCGCACCCAGTAGCCGGGGGTGCACAGCTCGTCGGCGCTGGCGAGGTCGCCGGTGACGTTGGAGACGACGGGGATACGCGGCGGGTGGAACTCCAGCCGGGCCGCGATCTGGCGGAACTCCTCCAGCATCCCGTCCATGTGCGGGGAGTGGAAGGCGTGGCTGACACGCAGCCGCTTGGTCCTGCGGCCGTCGGCCGCGAGCCGGGCGGCGACGTCGAGCACGGCGTCCTCGGCACCGGCGATGACGGTGGCCACCGTGCTGTTGACCGCGGCCACGGTGACCTGGTCCCCGCACTCGGCGAGGTACGGCAGCACCGTCTCCTCGGGCGCCATCACGGACACCATGGCGCCGTCGGCGCGCATGTCCTGCATCAGCCGGGCGCGCTCCGCCACCAGCAGGGCGGCGTCCGGCAGGGACAGCACCCCGGCGACGTGGGCGGCCGCCAGCTCACCGACCGAGTGGCCGATGAGGTGGTCGGGCCGCAGGCCCCAGTGCTCGGCGAGCCGGAACAGGGCGACCTCGAAGGCGAACAGGGCCGGCTGGGTGCAGGCCGTACGGTCGAGCAGGCCGGCGTCCGCGGAGCCGGCGGCGGCGCCGATCACCTCGTGCAGGGGGCGGTCGAGCAGCGGGTCGAGAGCGGCGCAGACGGCGTCGAAGGCCGTGGCGAACACCGGGAACTCGCGGTGCAGTCGCAGGCCCATGCCCAGCCGCTGGCTGCCCTGGCCGGAGAAGAGGAACGCCACGCGCGGCTCGGCGGGCGGCACGGTGCCGCCCGCCGAGCGCAGGGCGGCGCGGACCGCGTCGCGGTCGCCGTCCGGCACGACGGCCCGGTGTTCCAGGTGGGCGCGGGCGGTGGCCAGGGTGTAGCCGACGTCGGCGAGCCGCACGTCCGGGTTCTCCGCGAGGTGCCGGTCGAGCAGGTCCGCCTGTTCGCGCAGCGCCTGTGCGCTGCGGGCGGAGAGCACCAGCGGCACCGGCAGCGGCTCCCGCCGACCGGTGACGGTGGCCGGCTCGTCGGCGGGGGCCTGCTCCAGGATGGTGTGGGCGTTGGTGCCGCTGACACCGAAGGAGGACACTGCGGCCCGGCGCGGGTGACCGGTGACCGGCCACGGGGTGTTCTCGGTGACCAGGTCGACGCGGCCGGCGCTCCAGTCGATGAACGGCGACGGCTCGTCCACGTGGAGAGTCGCGGGCACCGTGCCGTGCTGCATGGCGAGCACCATCTTGATGACGCCCGCGATGCCCGCGGCGGCCTGGGAGTGGCCGATGTTGGACTTGACCGAGCCCAGCAGCAACGGCTGCGCACGGTCCTGGCCGTAGGTGGCCAGCAGTGCCTGTGCCTCGATGGGGTCGCCCAGCTTGGTGCCGGTGCCATGCGCCTCGACCACGTCGAGCTCGGCGGGCGTCAGACGGGCGCTGGCCAGGGCGTCGCGGATGACGCGCTGCTGGGAGGGGCCGTTGGGGGCGGTCAGGCCGTTGGACGCGCCGTCCTGGTTGACGGCGCTGCCGCGCACCAGGGCCAGCACCGGGTGACCGTTGCGCCGGGCGTCGGAGAGCCGCTCCAGCAGGACCAGGCCCACGCCCTCGGCCCAGGCGGTGCCGTCGGCGGCGGCCGCGAAGGGCTTGCAGCGGCCGTTCTCGGCGAGGCCGCGCTGCCGGCTGAACTCGACGAACGACGTCGGGGTCGCCATCGCGGCGGCACCGCCGGCCAGGGCCATCGTGCACTCGCCGGAGCGCAGGGACTGCGCGGCGAGGTGGAGGGCGACCAGCGAGGACGAGCACGCGGTGTCCACGCTGACGGCCGGGCCTTCCAGGCCGAAGGTGTAGGAGATGCGGCCGGAGGCGACGCTGCCCGCGCTGCCGATGCCGAGGTAGCCCTCCATCTCCTCCGGGGCGTTGCGCACGCGCAGGCCGTAGTCGTGGTAGCTGGAGCCGACGAACACGCCGGTGCGGCTGCCCTTGACCGACTGCGGATCGATGCCGACCCGCTCGAACGCCTCCCAGGTGGTCTCCAGGAGCAGCCGCTGCTGCGGGTCGATGGTGGTCGCCTCGCGCGGGGAGATGCCGAAGAAGGCGGGGTCGAAGTCGGCCAGGTCGTGCAGGAAGCCGCCTTCGCGCACGTACGTGGTGCCGTGGTGGCCGGGGTCCGGGTCGTAGAGGGCGTCCAGGTCCCAGCCGCGGTCGGTGGGGAACGGCGTGATGGCGTCGCCGCCCTCACTGACGAGGCGCCAGAAATCCTCCGGGGTGCGCACCCCGCCGGGGAAGCGGCAGGCGAGCGCGACGATGGCGATGGCGTCGTCGGTGACGGCGGCGCCGGCCGCCGGCGCCACCGCGGTCCCGGTGCGGACCTCCGGCCCGCCCAGCTCCGCCATCAGGTGGTCGACGACGGCGGTCGGGGTGGGGTGGTCGAAGACCAGGGTGACCGGGAGACGCAGACCGGTCGCGGCGGACAGCCTGTTGCGCAGCTCCACCGCGGTCAGCGAATCGCAGCCGAGGTCCTTGAAGACCCGGTCGCGGCCGATCGCGTCGGCGCCCTCGTAGCCGAGGGCCTCGGCGGCGGCCGTGCGCACCAGCTCCATGAGCGCCGTCCGGTCCAGGGAGGCCGGCCGCTCGGGCGCGGCGGTCCGTCCGGTGAGCGCGGCCACCTCCGGCAGGTCGGCGATGAGCGGGCTGGGCCGCAGGGCGGTGAAGGCCGCGACGAAGCGGTCCCAGGCGAAGTCGGAGACGATCACGTGCGGTTCGCCCGAGCCGACGGCGTGCCCCAGGGCGGCGACGGCGCGTGCGGGGGCCATGGCGGGCATGCCGTCGCGGACCAGCCGGGCGGCCACCGCCTCGTCGGTCAGGCTCTTGCCGGCCCACAGCCCCCAGGACACGGAGGTGGCGGGCAGGCCGAGGTCGCGGCGGTGCAGGGCCAGCGCGTCGAGGTAGGCGTTGGCCGCGGCGTAGCTGCCCTGTCCGGTGCCGGCAAGGGTGGAGGCCAGCGAGGAGAACAGCACGAACGCGGACAGGTCCATCTCGCGGGTCAGCTCGTGCAGCACCAGCGCGGCGTCGGCCTTGGGCCGCGCCACGCCGGCCGCGCGCTCGGCGGTGATGGAGTCGACCACACCGTCGTCGAGGACGCCCGCCGCGTGCACGACAGCGGTCAACGGGGTCTCGGCCGGGATGCCGGCCAGCAGCTCCGCGACGGCGTCCCGGTCGGCCACGTCGCAGGCGGCAACGGTGACGCGAGCGCCCAGCGCGCGGAGTTCGGTGGTGAGTTCGTCCGCGCCGGGGGTGTCCGCGCCGCGCCGTCCGGTCAGCAGCAGGTGCTCGGCGCCGGCCGTGGCCAGCCAGCGGGCCACGTGCCCGCCGAGGGCGCCGAGACCGCCGGTGACCAGGACGGTTCCGCTGGGCTGCCACGGCCGTCCGGAGGCGGACCGGTCGGCGTGCGCGATGCGGCGGCAGTGGACACCGGACGGGCGGACGGCCACCTGGTCCTCGCCGGACTCGCCGGTGAGGATCGCCAGCAGGCGTTGCGCAGCCCGGTCGTCGAAGGTGGCGGGCAGGTCGACCAGACCGGCCCAGCGTCCCGGGTACTCGACTCCGGCCACGCCGCCCAAGCCCCACAGGGCCGCCTGCGCGGGCCCGGACAGGGGGTCGGCGGGGCCGACGGAGACGGCGCCGCGGGTGGCGGCCCACAGCGGGGCGTCGATGTCCGCATCGCCCAGGGCCCCGATCAGGGCCACGGTCAGCGGCAGCGCCATGGGCAGCACCGTGCCGTCCGACCAGGGCCGGTCGGCGAGACCGAGCAGGGAGAGCACGCCGGCCGGCTCGCGGCCGTCGGCCGCCGCGCGCAGCCGTGCCGCGCCGGTGGTGCGGTCGTCGGCCGCCTCCCACGGCACCACGAGGGTGGTGAGGCCGTGTCGGCGCAGGGCGTCGAGGTGTGCGGTGACGTCGGTGCCCGCCGGGGTGACAACGAGCCAGTCCCCGGTGGCCGGGCGGACCGGCAGATAGTGCAGGACACGCCAGTCGACCCGGTACCGCCAGGCGTCGGTGTCCTCGGCGGCGGGCAGATCCCGTGGTTCGAGGGGGCGCGGTACGAGCCAGTAGTGCTGCCGCTGGAACGGGTAGGTGGGCAGGTCGACCCGCCGGCCGCCGCGGTGCACGGCGGCCCAGTCGACCGCGGCACCGCGCGCGTGCAGCTCGCCCAGCGAGGTCAGGAAGCGGTCCAGGCCGCCCGCCTCGCGGTGCAGGGTGCCGACGACGACTCCGCCGTCGGTGGCCTCCATGGCCTGCTGTACCCAGATCGCCAGCACCGGGTTGGGGCTGACCTCCACGAAGGTGTCGTAGCCCGCGGCGATCAGCTGGTTGACGGCCTGGTCGAACTCGACGGTCTGGCGCAGGTTGCGGTACCAGTACGCGGCGTCCAGTGCGGAGCCGTCCAGCCACGTGCTGTCGGCGGTCGACCAGAACCCGACGGTCGTCGGGCGCGGGGCCACGCCGTCCAGCACGCGCATGAGTTCGTGGTGGATGCCCTCCACCTGGCGGGAGTGGGCGGCGAAGTCGGCACCGGGGATCGGCCAGCGCAGGACGCCCTCGTCCGAGAGCACGGCGCTCAGCTCCTCCAGCGCCTCCGGGTCGCCGGAGACCGTGACGGAGGCGGGCCCGTTGACGGCGGCCACGCCGATCCGGCCGTCCCAGGCGGCGACGCGCTCGCGCAGCGGCTCGGCGGCCATCGCCACGAACATCATGGCGCCCTGCCCGGCGAGCGCGGTGAGCGCCTTGCTGCGCAGCGCGACGATCTTCGCCGCGTCCTCCAGGGAGAGCGCGCCCGCCACACAGGCGGCGGCGAGCTCGCCCTGGCTGTGGCCGACCACCGCGTCGGGTTCGACGCCGCAGGAGCGCCACAGCGCGGCCAGCGAGACCATCACGGAGAACAGAACCGGCTGGATGCGGTCCACCTGCTCGTACTCACCGGCGCGCAGTACCTCGGTCAGCGACCAGTCGATGTGCGGTGCGAGCGCGCGCTCGCACTCGGCGAAGCGCTCGGCGAACACCGGAGCGCTCTCCAGCAGCTCCAGGGCCATACCGGCCCACTGGGTGCCCTGGCCGGGGAAGACGAACACGGTGCGGCGGCCGGCGTCGGCGGTGTGCACGGGTGCCTCGCCGTCGCGCACCGCCCGCAGGCCGGCGGCCAGCTCCTCCCGGTCCGCGCCGACGACGACGGCGCGGCGCTCGAAGGCCGTCCTGGTGACCGCCAGCGAGTAACCGACGTCGAGCGGGTCGGCGTCGAGCCGGTCCAGCAGGGCGCGCGCCTGCTCGCGCACGGCCTCCTCGGTGCGGCCCGACAGCGTCCAGGCCACGGCCCGCGCGGTGCCGTCGTCCTCCGCGGCCGGCTCCTCCTCGACGGGGTCGGTCCGCTCGATGATGACGTGCGCGTTGGTGCCGCTCATGCCGAAGGACGACACGCCGGCCCGCCGCGGCCCCTCCCAGGGCCGCGCCTCGGTCAGCAGCTCGATGTTGCCCGCGGACCAGTCGATGAACGGCGAGGGCACGTCCGCGTGCAGGGTCCGGGGCAGCACGCCGTGCTCCATGGCCTGGAGCATCTTGATGATGCCGGCGACGCCCGAGGCCGCCTGGGTGTGGCCGATGTTGGACTTCACCGAGCCCAGCCGCAGCGGCGCGGTGCGGTCCTGCCCGTAGGTGGCCAGCAGCGCCTGCGCCTCGATGGGGTCGCCCAGCTTGGTGCCGGTGCCGTGTGCCTCGACCACCCGCACGTCGGCCGGTTCGAGCCCGGCGTTGGCCAGGGCCTGCTGGATGACGCGCTGCTGCGAGAGCCCGTTCGGCGCGGTCAGGCCGTTGGAGGCACCGTCCTGGTTGACGGCGCTGCCGCGCACGGTGGCCAGCACCGGGTGCCCGTTGCGCCGGGCATCGGAAAGCCGCTCCAGTACGAGCATGCCGACGCCCTCGGCGATGCCGAATCCGTCGGCCTCCGCGCCGAACGGCTTGCAACGGCCGTCGGCCGCCAGACCGCGCTGCCGGCTGAAACCGGTGAAGGACAGGGTGGAGCCGAGGATGGTGGCGCCCGCGGCCAGCGCGAGCGAGCACTCGCCGGACCGCAGGGCCTGCGCCGCGAGGTGCACGGCGACGAGCGAGGACGAGCAGGCGGTGTCGATGGTCAGCGCCGGCCCTGCCAGGCCGAGCGAGTACGCGATGCGGCCGGACAGCACGCTGCTGGAGATGCCGGCGATGAGGTGGCCCTCGGCCTCCTCGGGCACCCGCTCGCCGTCACCGCCGTAGCCCTGGTACCCGGCGCCGACGAAGACGCCGGTCTGGGTGCCGCGCAGCGAGGCCGGGTCGATGCCGCCCCGCTCCAGCGCCTCCCAGGACGTCTCCAGGAGCAGCCGCTGCTGCGGGTCCATGGCCAGCGCCTCGCGCGGGCTGATGCCGAAGAAGGCCGCGTCGAACAGGCCGGCGTCGTAGACGAAGCCACCCGCCCGGGAGTAGGTGGTGCCGGGCCGGTCGGGGTCGGTGTCGTACACGTTGCCGAGGTCCCAGCCGCGGTCGCCCGGTAGCTCGGATATCGCGTCGCGGCCTTCGGCGAGCAGCTGCCACAGATCCTCGGGGCTGCGGACACCGCCCGGGTAGCGGCAGCTCGCGGCGACGATGACGATGGGGTCGTCCCCGGCGGGCACGGCGACCGCGACCGGGGCGGCCGGCGTCGCCGTCGTGCCGAGCAGTTCGTCGCGCAGATGGTCGGCGAGCGCGGTGGCCGAGGAGTAGTCGAAGACGACGGTGACCGGCAGCCGCAGGCCCGTCGCGGCGTTCAGCCGGCCGCGCAGGTCGACGGCGGTCAGCGAGTCGAATCCCAGCTCGCGGAAGGCACGACCCGGCTCGATCTCGGCGGCGGAGTCGTGGCCGAGGACGGCCGCCGCCCGGGTGCGCACCAGCTCGGTCAGCAGCTCGCGCTGTTCGGCGGCCGGCAGGGTGCGCAGCCGGTCCAGCAGGGGCGAGCGGTTCTCGTCCTGGGCCGCGGCGTCCGCGTCCCGGCCGGCCAGCGCGGCGCGGGCGTCGGGCAGGTCGGAGATGAGGGCGCTGGGCCGGGCCGAGGTGAACACCGGGGCGAAGCGGTCCCAGTCGACGGCGGCCACCACGACGACCGTCTCGTCCCGATCCAGTACCTGCTGGAAGCCCTCGATGGCAAGCGCGGGACGCATGAAGGGGATGCCGCGGCCGCGCAGCTGCCGCTCGGCGAGGTTGGCGGCCATGCCCTTGCCGTCCTGCGGGGCCCAGATACCCCACACCACCGAGGTGGCGGCGAGCCCGCGGGCGCGCCGGCTCTCCGCGAGGCCGTCGAGGTAGGCGTTGGCGGCGGCGTAGGCGCCGTGGTCGGCGCTGCCCCAGACCGCGGAGATGGAGGAGAACAGGACGAACGCGTCCACGTCGCCGATCAGTTCGTCCAGGTGGGCGGCGCCGAGCACCTTGGCGCGCAGGGTGTCGCCGAATTCGGCGAGGTCGGTGTCCGGCAGCGGTACGAGGCGGCCGGCGCCCGCGGTGTGCATCACGGACCTGATCTGCTCGCCCCGCGCTTCCAGACCGGCGACGATCGCGGCCAGCTGCTCGCGGTCGGTCACGTCGCAGGCGGCGGTGGTGACGCGGGCGCCCAGGGACTCGAGTTCGGCGGTCAGTTCGGCGGCGCCGGGCGCGTCGCCGCCCTGCCGGCTGAGGAGCACCAGGTGTTCGGCCCCGTTGCGGGCCAGCCAGGAGGCGATCTGTCCGCCGACGGCGCCGGTGCCGCCGGTGATGAGGACGGTGCCGCGGGGCCGCCAGGGCTCGGGAGCGGGGCCGTCGGGCAGCGGGGCGCGTTCGAGGCGGCGCCCGTACGCGGCGCCGGGGCGCAGCGCGATCTGGTCCTCGTCGCCGTTGCCGGCCAGCGCGGTCACCAGGGCGGCGGGGTCGAAGCCTGTGGCCAGGTCCAGCAGTCCGCCCCAGCGCCGCGGGTACTCCAGCGCGGCGACGCGTCCCAGGCCCCACACCAGATGCTGCGCGACGCGGGGCACCAGGTCGTCGTCACCGGTGGAGACCGCGCCGCCGGTCAGGCACCACAGGGGGGCGTCGGCACCGGCGTCCTCCAGGGCCTGCACGAGGGCGAGGGTGAGAGCCGTGCCGACCGGCACGACGGTGTGGTCCGGGTGCGGCCGCTCGTCCAGGCCGGCCAGCGACACGATCCGGTCCAGGGGGCGGGGCACGTCGGCCAGCCGCCGCGCGAGCGTCCGCCGGTCGCTGTCTGCGGCGGTCAGCTCCGCACGCGTCACGGTGGCGCCGGCGTCCTCAAGAGCCCGGCACACCTCGTCGACGAGGGGGTGGCCGGTCTCCGGTACGAGCACCAGGCAGTGGCCGGACAACCGGGCGGGCCCGCCGCCGGGCAGCGCTTTCCAGGTGACGCGGTAGCGCCAGGAATCGACAGTGGCACGGCTGTCGTGGCGGCTGCGCCAGTCGGACAGGGCGGGCAGCACCTCGCTGAGCGGGGTCTGCGGGTCCAGCCCGAGCAGCTCTCCCAGGCCGCCGTCCTCGACGGTCCGCCAGAAGCGGTTCTGCTCCGACTCGGCGATGCCGACGCTGTCCTCCAGCCAGTACCGCTTGTGCTGGAACGCGTAGGTCGGCAGGTCCCGGTAGGCCGGGACACCCCCGTGGAACGGTGTGAAGTCCACCGCGACACCGCGGACGAACAGTTCACCGGCCGACAGCAGGAACCGCCGCAGACCGCCTTCGTCGCGGCGCAGGGTGCCGACCGCGAGGACCG